>DASYXE010000470.1:0-2116 GCA_035935375.1 Gemmatimonadaceae bacterium
GCCGCCGCGCACCATGTGCCCGTCACCGCCACGCGCGACAAGATCTATTCGCGTGACCGCAACATCTGGCACGTGTCGCACGAAGGCGGCGTGCTCGAGAACCCGGCGTCGGTGCCGCCCGACGATCTGTTCTTGCTCACCGCCAACCCGGCCACTGCGCCTAACGCTCCCGAGGACGTCGTCTTGGGCTTCGTCGCCGGCACCCCGGTCTCGGTCAACGACGAGAGGCTCTCGCCCATCGCGATCGTCGAGACCCTCAACACCATCGGCGGACGCCATGGCATCGGCCGCATCGACCTCGTCGAGGATCGTCTGGTCGGCATGAAATCGCGCGGCGTGTACGAAACCCCGGGCGGCACGCTGCTCCACACCGCGCACTCGGAGCTCGAGCAACTCGTGCTCGATCGCCGCACGCTCGCCGCCAAAGACCTCATCGCGCCGCGCTACGCGGATCTCGTGTACGAGGGCCGGTGGTGGACCACCGAGCGCGAGGCGTACGATGCGTTCGTGAACACCACGCAGCAGCGCATTACCGGCACCATCACGTTGCGCCTGTTCAAGGGCACCATCACCGTCGCCGGCCGCGCCAGCGAGCACGCGCTCTACGACGAACGCTTCGTCACCTTCGGCGAAGACGACGTCTATCAACAGAGCGACGCGGCCGGCTTCATCCGCCTGTACGGCCTCTCGCAGCGCGTCCGCGCCGTGAAGGATCGCGAGCTCGCAGACGCGGCCGACACGGCCTCCGTCACCGAGGGAGCGCGCGAAGCGCTCGCCATCGCGTGACGTCCTTGAAACTGGTCGGTGCCGACGCCACCGCGCACAAACTCTGGGGCGGACGCTTCAGCGGCGACACGGCTCCCGCCCTCGACGCGCTCAACCGCTCCATCGGCGTCGACTTTCGCCTCTGGCCGTTCGACGTGCGCTTGTCCAAGGCCTGGGCCGTTGCGCTGTGGAGCGCCGGCGTCCTAACGGTGCAGGAAAGTCAGCGCATCGAGCGCGGGCTCGATGCGGTTGCGGCACGGCTCAAGGGCGGCGCCGCTCCCGTGGGATCCGACGAAGATGTGCACACCATGATCGACCGGCTTCTCCACGATGAGGTCGGCGACCTGGCGTCCAAACTGCACACGGGCCGCAGCCGGAACGACCAGGTGGCCACCGCCACGCGCCTCTGGGCCATGGATGCCTGTGCCGTACTCGACGCCCACGTCCGCGGGCTCCAACACGTCATCCTCGGCCACGCTGCAACGCTGCAGCAGGATGGCACGCTCATGCCCGCCTATACGCACATGCAGCGCGCCCAACCGATCGCCGCCGCGCACTGGATGCTCGCGCACTTCTGGCCGCTCGACCGCGACCGCGCGCGGCTCGCGCAGACGGCACGCGACACCGCGAGTCTTCCGTTAGGCGCAGGGGCCGTGGCCGGATGCGCGTACCCGATCTCGCGCGTCCTGCTCCAGGGCTGCCTCGGCTTCGACCGCTTGAGCCCCAATAGCGTCGATGCCGTGAGCGACCGCGATTTCGTCGCTGAGCTGATGTTCACGATCGCGCTCCTCGGCACGCACCTGTCGCGCCTCGCCGAAGATCTCGTGCTCTACGGCAGCAGCGAATTCGCGTTCGTCCAGTTCGGCGATGCCTTCACCACCGGCTCGAGCATGATGCCGCAGAAGCGCAACCCGGACGCGCTGGAGCTCGCGCGCGGTTCCAGCGCGCGCGTTCTCGGGGACCTCACGGCGTTGCTCGCGACGCTCAAGGGTCTTCCGAGCGGGTACAACAAAGACCTGCAGGACGACAAGCGCGCGCTCTTCGATGCCGTCGACACGATGTGCCTCGTGCTGCCCGCGGTGGCCGGCGCCCTCGGTGAGCTGACCTTCCGCGCCGATCGCATGCACGCCGCGCTGTCGAGCGCCATGATGGCCACCGACCTCGCCGACTATCTCGTCCGCAAAGGCGCCACGTTCCGCGAGGCACACGCGAGCGTCGGCCGGTTGGTCCGCGAAAGCGAGGAGCGCGGCGTCGAATTGCACAGTCTTCCCCTCAAGTCGTTCGTCGCGGCGCACCCGCTGTTCTCCGGCGACGTGTTCGACGCCCTCTCGCCCGCTGCCTCCGTGGAGCG
>DASYXE010000471.1:0-2427 GCA_035935375.1 Gemmatimonadaceae bacterium
GGCTACGGCCAGTATCTGCCGATGTTCAAGCAGGCCGCGGCCGACAGCGCCAAGAAGGCGCACAAGTAGCGTTAGTCACTGCGCAACGCGGCCACGGGATCGAGCCGCGTTGCGCGCCGCGCCGGCACCCACGCCGACAGGGCCGCAATCGCGGCCAGCGCCACCGCCACCCACGCGAACGTCACCGGATCGTTCGGCTTCACGCCGAACAGCAGCGCGCCCATGAGGTGCGTGAGGCTCAGCGCGCCCGCCACGCCCACCACGAGCCCGACCGCCGCCAGCACGAGCCCGCGCCGAATGGCCATCGACAACACCGTGCCCCGCTGCGCGCCTAACGCCATCCGGATCCCGAACTCGTGGCTGCGCTGCTGCACCGTATACGCGCCGAGGCCGTAGATCCCGATCATCGCCAGCACGAGCCCGATGACGCCGAACGAGGCGAAGAGCACCGTGTCGAGCCTCGTGTCGCTCACCGATGCGCGCACCAGGTCGGTCATCGGTGTGACGTCCGCCACCGCTTGCGCGGGATCGAGATCGCGGAGCGCGGCCCGCACGGGCGCCGCGAGCGCGAGCGGGTCGCCCGATGCTCGGATGACGAATGTCATCCCCGTGTACGGGAACTGCTCCAGCGGCCGATAAATCTCCATGTACGGCTCGGTGCGCGGCCCGTCGTGGTGGACGTCGCCGGCCACGCCGACGATGCGCACGGTGTGCCACCCATCCCACTCGTACTTGAGCTCGTGTCCCACGGCCGACCCGTTCGGCCAGAACGTTCGCGCCAGCGTGTGGCTCACGACGGTCACGTCGGCGGCCCCGCGGCGGTCGGCGGCCTCGAGGCCCCGGCCCTCCTCGATCGGGATGCCCATCGCCGCGAAGTACCCGGGCGTGACGGCGCGGAAATCGCCCACCGGCTCCTGGCCTAACGGCGGCACGGGCTGGCCGACCACGGTGAAGCTGCTCGCGGACCGCAGCCCGGTGAGCGGCAGCCAGCTGATGGCGCCCACGGCGCGCACCCCCGGCAGCGCCGCGAACCGCTGCTCGGCGCGCTCCAAGAAGCCGACGGCCGCGGTGGTGCTGTCGTACGCGTGGCCGTGCAGCGCCACGCCGGCGGTGAGCACGTGCTCGGCGTCGAAGCCTAACGGAACGCGGCGCAGGTCGGCCAGGCTCCGCACCATGAGGCCCGCGCCGGCCAGCAGCACCACCGCCAGCGCGATCTCGACCACCACGAGCGCCGCCCGCAATCGGCCCGAGCGCCGGCTCCCTGCCCCGCCGCTCCGGCCGCCCTCGTTCATCGCATCCTTTGGATCGCGGTTGGCGCTCTGCAACGCCGGAGCCAGCCCGAAGGCGATGCCCGTGACCAGCGCCACGAGAATGGCGAACACCAGGACGCGCGCGTCGATGCCGATCCCGCTCACCGCTGCCGCATCCAGCTTGGGCGGCGCCATGCGACCCAGTGCCCGCGTCCCTGCCCACGCGCCGGCCACGCCCAACGCAGCACCGGCGATCGCCAGCATCACGCTCTCGGTGAGCAGCTGGTGCACGATCCGCCGCGGCGCCGCGCCGAGCGCCACGCGTACGGCCATCTCGCGACGCCGGTCGCTCGCGCGCGCCAACATCAGGTTCGCGACATTGGTGCATGCGATGAGCAGCAGGAAGCCCACCGCGCCGAGGAGCACCAGCAACGGCGTCCGCGAGCTGCCCACCAAATCCTCGCGCAACGGGCTCGCGAGCGCCGACCAGTTGGCATCCAACTCCGGTGCGTCGATCGCGCGGCGACGCGCGATCGCTTTCATCTCGAGGTCCGCCTGCTGCCACGACACGCCCGGCTTGAGTCGCGCGAGAACCTGGAGATACCGCCCCTGGGCCGTCCGGTCTTCGTCGCCGAATCGTGTGGGCAGCCACAGCGCCGCGGGCTCGAAGAAGGCGAAGGCCTTGGGCAGCACGCCCACGATCGTGACGTCGTTGCCGTTGATCTGCACCGTCGTGCCGACGACATCGCGACGTCCGCCAAAGCGCCGCTGCCAGAGGCCGTAGTCGAGAACCGCCACGCGCGCGGCGCCCGGGTGGTCATCCGATGCACTGTACAACCGGCCGACGACCGGCTTCACGCCTAACATTGGAAGCAGCGCCGCGCTTGCATAGCGCGTCTGCTCGGAAACCGGATCGCCGCCGGGCGCGACGACGGTCACGCGCGTGCTGACGAAGGCAGCCATGGCGGAGAACGACCGGGCTTCATCGCGCCAGTCGAGGAAATTCGCCGGGCCCGTCACGTTGTGCGCGGGTCCGACGTCAGACAGGTGATGCTCCCACAGCATCACGAGGCCGTTCGGGTCGGCGTACGGAAGCGGCCGCAAGAGCACGGCGTCGACGACCGAAAAAATCGCCGTGGTCGCGCCGATGCCCAACGCCAGCGTCGCGAGCGCCGCC
>DASYXE010000472.1:0-10500 GCA_035935375.1 Gemmatimonadaceae bacterium
GAAGCTGGTCGAGATGTTCACCGAGGCGTGGACGATCGGCTCGGTCGATTTCGGCGCGCAGAAAGTACGAAGCGGCCACACGATTCTGGCGCTCGCCTCGGATCCCGAGCTCGCGCGCATGGTGGGCGATGCGAGCAAGGAGTTCACGAAGATTCCATCCGAAGCGCTGAAGAAGGACCTGGCCGCGATCGTCGCGTCGTCGTCGGAGGAAACGGGAGCCGCAGGCGGCGCCCCGGAGTCCGGTGAGAGCGCGCCGCGCCCGGGCGGCGGCCGTACGCCTAACTTGGACCAATACACCGTCGACCTCACACAGAAAGCGCGCGACGGCAAGATCGATCCCGTCCTCGGCCGCGACTTCGAGGTAAGGCAGGTGGTGGACATCCTCACGCGGCGCCGCCAGAACAATCCGATTCTGGTCGGCGAGGCCGGCGTGGGCAAAACGGCGGTCGTCGAAGGGTTCGCGGGACGCATCGCGCAGGGCGACGTGCCACCCCCGCTCAAGAACGTCACGCTGCGCACGCTCGATCTGGCGCTGTTGCAAGCCGGCGCGGGCGTGAAGGGCGAGTTCGAGAACCGGCTCAAGGGGTTGATCGAAGAGGTGAAGCAGTCGCCCACGCCGATCATCCTGTTCATCGACGAAGCGCACACGATGATCGGCGCCGGCGGATCTGCGGGGCAGGGCGATGCCGCCAATCTGCTCAAGCCCGCGCTCGCGCGCGGCGAGCTGCGCACGCTCGCGGCCACCACGTGGTCCGAGTACAAGAAGTATTTCGAGAAGGATCCGGCGCTCGCGCGGCGCTTCCAGCTGGTCAAAGTCGAGGAGCCGACCGAAGAACAGTGTCTCCTCATGATGCGCGCCATCGTGCCGGCGCTCGAGCACCATCACAAGGTGCGCATCCTGGATGACGGCGTCGACGCGGCGGTGCGGTTGTCGCACCGGTTCCTGGCCGACCGCCAGCTGCCCGACAAAGCCGTGAGCGTCCTCGACACGGCGTGCGCCCGTCTTGCGTTAGGCCAGAACGCGACGCCGTCGGCCATCGAGGATGCCCAACGCCGCCTCGACGACCTGGCGGTCCAGGAGCGGGTGTTGTCGCGCGAAGCGGCCGTGGGCACGGACCACAACGAGCGCCTCGGCAAGATCGCCACCGAGCGCGTGGAGGTGGAAGCGAATCTCGCGTCGCTCACGACGCGGTGGAACGAAGAGCGCGATCTGGTCACCAAGATCCGCGGCTTGCGCGAGGCGCTCGAGGCCGGCGCCGGAAAGAACGGCGACGGCACGGCGAGTCAGCGCGAGGAACTGGGATCGCTCCAGGGTCGGCTGACCACGCTGCAGGGCGAAACACCGCTCGTGCGCGTGTGCGTGGACGCCGGCATCGTCGGCGAAGTCATTTCGGGTTGGACCGGCATTCCCGTCGGCAAGATGCAGCGCGACGAAACCGCGACGGTGCTCGAGCTCGAGAACCACCTGGGCAAGCGGTTGATCGGACAGTCGCACGCGCTCGAGCTGATCAGCCGCCGCATCCGGACGTCGCGCGCCGGCATCGAGGATCCGAACAAGCCGAAGGGCGTGTTCATGCTCGTTGGACCCAGCGGGGTGGGAAAAACCGAAACGGCGCTCGCGCTCTCGGATCTTCTCTATGGAGGCGAGCGGAATCTGATCACGATCAACATGTCGGAGTTCCAGGAAGCGCATACGGTGTCCACGCTCAAGGGCTCGCCGCCGGGCTACGTGGGCTACGGCGAGGGCGGCGTCCTAACGGAAGCCGTCCGGCGACGGCCGTATTCGGTCGTGCTGCTCGACGAAGTGGAGAAGGCGCACCCCGACGTGCTCGAGCTGTTCTTCCAGGTGTTCGACAAGGGGCAAATGGAAGACGGCGAGGGGCGGGAGATCGATTTCCGCAATTCGATCATCATCCTCACCACCAACGCCGGCACCGAAACGATCATGAAGTTGTGCGCCGATCCGGAGACGGCGCCCAGCGATGAGGGCCTGGTGAAGGCGCTCAAGCCCGAGCTGGACAAGGTCTTCAAGCCGGCGTTCCTGGGGCGCATGGTGATCATCCCGTATTACCCGATCCGGGACGAGAACCTGAAGCGCATCATCCGCCTCAAGCTGGGCAAGATCCAGCGCCGCCTAACGGAAACACATCGGGTGGCAATGACCTTCGACGATGCGCTGGTGAACCAGGTGGCAGAGCGCTGCACCGAGGTCGAGAGTGGCGCGCGCAACGTGGACAACATCCTGACGAACACGCTGCTGCCCGAAATCTCGCGTGAGTTGCTCGAGCGGCTCGCGGTGGGCGACCGCATGAGCGGCATCCGCGTGGGCGTACAGCCGGACGGCACGTTCGACTATCAGATCGCGGGCACCGCGCCGGTGCCGGCCGCGGAGCCGGTAGCCGTCGCCTGACGCTGGTTTCGCTGAATTTTTGTACAGGATGACAACGGAGAAACAGTAGGGATAACGACGAGGATCAAGCACAGAACGTGGAGGTGACTGGGTTGCGACCTTCCCGGGTGGGGACCGAGCTGGCTGCCGCAGCAGGCGCGATCCCCTCTATCTCTTTGTTTCCTTGTTGGTATCCTTTCCAGTCTTTGGTCGGAGGGCTACGACGTGAGCGATGACTTCACGCACGACGATCGTCTGCTGGCGCTCACCACGCCGTTAGGCAAGGACAAGCTGCTGCTGGCCGGCTTCTCCGGCAGCGAGGGCATCTCGATGCCCTTCCGCTTCGACCTGTCGCTCATGGCCACCGCGACCGTCGACGGCACCAAGGTGATCGGTCAACCGGTCACGGTCACCGTCGCCGACGCGAATGGCGGAGACGCACGCTACATCAACGGCGTCGTGAGCGCGTTCGCGCAAACCGGCATGGACTCCACGTTCGTCTGGTACCGCGCGCACGTCGTGCCGCTGCTGTCGCTGCTCACCCGCCGCGTCGACATCCGCATCTTCCAACAGAAGTCCGTCACCGACGTCATCGAAGCGGTGTTGAAGGAGGGCAACGTCGATTACAAGTTGAACGTGACCGGGTCGTACCAACCACTCGAGTATTGCGTGCAGTATCGCGAAACGGATTTCGCGTTCGTCTCGCGGCTGATGGAAGAGTACGGAATCTTTTACTTTTTCACGCACACCGACTCGAAGCACACGCTCGTGCTCGGCGACGGCTCGAGCGCGCACCAACCGTGCGCCGGCCAGGAGACCGCGCGTTTCCACTCGACCAGCAGCGGCTCGAGCGATGAGGACACGGTGTCGTCCTGGGAGTTGCAGCACGAATTCCGGACGGGGAAGTACACGCTCACCGATTACAACATGGAGACGCCCAGCACGAGCCTCACGGTCAGCGAGCCGACGACGGTGAAGCTGGGTGACAACGACAAGTACGAGGCCTACGACTTCCCGGGCGACTACGGCAAGAAGAGCGACGGCGACGCGTTGGTGCGCGTCCGGATGCAGGAGCAGGAGGCGCGCACCGTCGTGGGATCGGGGTCGAGCTCATGCCGCGCGTTCTCCAGCGGCTCCCGCTTCACGCTCAGCGAGCACCCGCAATCCGGCAACGACGGCCAGTACGTACTCACGGTCGTCTCGCACTCGGCGTCTAACGGAAGCTTCGTGAGCGGGAACAGCGGTCCCGCTCCGCACTACTGGAACACGTTCACCTGCATCCCGTTCGCGGCGCCGTTCCGCCCCGAGCGCGTCACCCCGCGCCCCTTGGCGTACGGCCTCCAGTCCGCTCTGGTCGTCGGATCGAGCGGCGAGGAAATCTGGGTCGACAAGTACGGCCGCGTGAAAGTGCAGTTCTTCTGGGACCGCCAGGGCAAGAAGAACGAGCAGAGCTCGTGCTGGGTGCGCGTCGCCCAACCGTGGGCCGGTAAGAACTGGGGCTTCGTCGCGTGGCCACGCATCGGACAGGAAGTGCTGGTGGCGTTCGAGTCCGGCGATCCGGATCGCCCAGTGATCGTCGGTTCACTATATAACGCCGAGCAGATGCCGCCGTACGCGCTGCCGGCGAACCAGACGCAAACCGGCATCAAGACCCGCAGCTCGAAGGGCGGCGGCACCGACAATTTCAACGAGCTGCGGTTCGAGGACAAGAAAGGATCGGAAGAGATTCTCATTCACGCCGAAAAGGCGCTGACGACGGAAGTCGAAGCCGACGAAGTTCGCACGATCGGCCACGATCGCACGACGAATATCGAAGGCAATGACTCGAAAACGATCAAGAAAGGCGACGAGAAGTCCGTGATCAAGGAAGGCAATTTCATGCACAACCTCAACAAGGGCGACTACCAGCTGTACCTGCAGCAGGGGACCATGCTCACGGTTCTCGACGATGGCGATCAGAAAACGAGTCTGACGAACGGCGCGCACAAGACGCACTTGCAGAACGGCGACCACTCGCTCGAGATCGACGTGGGCGACATGAAGATCGCGGTCCACACGGGCGATCAATCGACCAAGTGCGACGCGGGCAGCATCACGTTCGACGCGCTCCAGTCGATCGAGCTCAAGGTCGGACAGAGCAGCATCAAGGTCGACCAGATGGGCGTCACCATCCAAGGCATGATGATCAAGATCGAGGGACAGGTCCAAACGGAAGTGAAGGGGTTGATCACGCAGATCAGCGCCGATGCGATGCTGCAGGCCAAAGGCAGCATCACGATGATCAACTGACATGGCCACGACCACTCAGCCGCCCGTGGCGGCGCGGACGATGGCGGAGTTCATCGACCTGGCCGGGTTAGGCGAGGACGCGAAGGGCGCGCTCGCGCCGGCGCACGGACCGCGGCAGTACGTGCAGGCGTTGCTCGACCAGAAGCTGTACCCGGATGCCGTTCGATTTCTCGCCCACGCGCTGCCCAAGCGCGAAGGCATCTGGTGGGCGTGGGTCTGCGCGCGACGCGCGTCGGGCGACACGCCGGCTCCCAAGGACGCGGCGGCCCTCGACGCCACCGAGAAGTGGATCACCCAGCCCACCGACGAGAATCGCCGCGCGGCAATGCGCGCCGCGGAAACGGCGGGCTTCGCCTCGCCGGCCGGATGCACGGCGCTGGCCGCATTCCTGAGCGGCGGCAGCCTCGGTCCGGCTGAAACGCCTCCCGTGCCGCCGAGCGAATTGCTCACCGCGAAGGCGATTACCGGTGCGGTGGTCGCTGCAGCCGTGCGAGGCGACGCAGCGAAGGCGCCGGAGCGATTCCAGGGATATATCGCCCAGGGCCTCGACGTGGTGAATCGGTTGCAGCTGTGGGGCGCATCGTGACGATGCCTAACGTAGCGCGCTGAGCGAGGAGTCATGGGACAACCTGCTGCGCGGGTGACCGACATGCACGTGTGCCCGATGGTGACGCCGGGCCTGCCACCGATTCCCCACGTGGGCGGCCCGGTGCTGCCACCCGGCGGGATCACGGTCTTGGTCGCCGGCATGCCTGCCGCCCGCCTGGGTGACATGGCGGTGTGTGTCGGCCCGCCGGATTCGATCGTGCTCGGGTCGTTCACCGTGCTCATCTGCAACCAGCCCGCCGCCCGAATGGGCGACATGACGGCGCACGGCGGAACCATCGTGCTCGGCGCGCCCACGGTACTGATCGGATAACCGCGCTCCGCCGCCTCCATCCCCGGCGCGCTTTCGGTAAGTTTCGGCAGCGGGGGAACGCCCACCGCACTGGGCGGGTTCAGCCGTCACCATCGGAGGCGTCGCGAGTTGTCCCAGCAGCCGGAACGCATCGTCGTCGAATCGCAGGACCTGCCGCACACGGCTGCGGCGTGGATTGCGAACGCCATCATGCAGGCGATCCGTGACAACGGCCGCTGCTCGATCGCACTCTCCGGCGGCACGTCCCCGCAACCGATTTATGCCGAGCTCGCCGCCTCGTTCCGCGAGATGCCGTGGAAGAGCGTGGATGTCTATTTCGGCGACGAGCGCGCCGTGCCGCCCACCGATCCCATGAGCAACTACGGCATGGCGCGCGCATCGCTGCTCGACCGCGTACCCGTGCCCGCGGCCAACGTGCACCGCATGGAAGGCGAGCGCACCGATCTCGCCGCCGCCGCCCGCGACTACGAGCGGGTGCTCCCCGCCGCGCTCGACGTGCTTCTGTTAGGCATCGGACCCGACGGACACACCGCGTCGCTCTTTCCCGGCGCGCCCACGCTCGATGAGCGCACGCGTCGCGTGGTCGCCTCGGACAGCCCGTTCCCGCCGCCCCGCCGTCTCACCATCACGCCGCCGGTGATCGCGGCCGCGCGGCACACGGCGATGATCGTCGCGGCCCGCGACAAAGCGGGCATCGTCCAACGCGCGCTCGAGGGCCCGCGCGACCCGCACGCGTTGCCATCGCAGTTGGCACTTGGCGGCGTATGGATTCTCGACCGCGACGCCGCGTCCAAGTTGACGCCCGTGCCGGCATGAGAGTGCTCGCCGGCGATATCGGTGGTACACACGCACGGCTGGCGGTGGTGGACATCGACGACCAACACGTGCGCCTGGTGCGCGAAGCGCGCTACCCGAGCGCCGACTATCCGTCGCTCGCGCCCATCGTGCGCCGGTTCCTCGACGAGGGAACCGAATCGCCTCCGCGCGCGGCCTTCGGCGTCGCCGGGCCGGTCAGCGACGGGCGCACGGCTACGCCTAACTTGCCCTGGACGCTCGACGAGCGGCAGCTCGCGCGCGAAGTCGGCATCCCGTCCGCCCGCCTGCTCAACGATCTCGACGCGATCGCCCGCGGCATCGCGCGGCTCGACTCCCGCGACATGATCACGCTCCAGGCAGGCGCGCCGGATGAGACCGGCGTGCTCGCCCTCATCGGCGCCGGCACCGGACTGGGCGAAGCATTCGTCGTGCGCGAGGGGCGCCGCGTGCGCACGCGTGCCTCGGAGGGCGGACACTCGGGCTTCGCGCCCCGCACGCCGATCGAGCGCGATCTCCTGGTCTGGCTCGCGAGCGACTTCGCGCACGTGTCTGCCGAGCGCGTCATTTCCGGCCCGGGCCTCGAGAACATCTATCGCTTTCTCGCCGAGCGCGTGCCGGACCGGGTGCAGCGCGAGGTACACGACGCCGTAGAGAAGGAGGGCGCGGCCGCGATTTCGCGCCACGGACTCGACGGCTCCGATGCGCTCTGCGTCGAAGCGCTCGATGTGTTCGCGGGCGCGTACGGCGCGCAGGCAGGAAACCTCGCGCTCACGGTGCTCGCCACGGGCGGTGTGTACGTGGTGGGCGGCATTGCACCCGCCATCGTGAAGAAGCTCGTGGACGGCACCTTCCTTGCCGCGTTTCGCGACAAGGGACGGCTCTCGGAGATGATGCAGCGCATGCCGGTGCGCGTGGTGATGAACGACAACGTTGGACTCTACGGCGCGGCGATCGCTGCCGCCTACGACGACACCCGCACGCCAGACGCACCGCGCGCTCCGTCCGCGAGCGGCGCTCCACCAACCATCGCACACAACGCAGGGGCACGGTGACATGACCGAAACGGCGACGAGGGCAGCGCGGAGCGCGACGGGCGGATCCGATCTGGACGAGTTGTGCATCAACACGGTGCGGACGCTGTCCATGGATGCGGTGCAGCAAGCGAACTCGGGACACCCCGGCACGCCCATGGCGCTCGCGCCCCTGGCGTATCTGCTCTTCACCAAGCATTTGCGCTACGACGCGGCGCACCCCGACTGGCCCAACCGCGACCGCTTCGTACTCTCGTGCGGCCATGCGTCGATGCTCCTCTACAGCGTGCTCTACCTCACGGGATACGATGTGACGCTCGAGGACATCAAGCACTTTCGCCAATGGGGCAGCAAGACGCCGGGCCACCCCGAGTACGGCCACACCCCGGGCGTGGAGACCACCACCGGTCCGTTAGGCCAGGGTTTCGCCAACGCGGTGGGCATGGCCCTCGCCGAGTACCATTTGAGCGCCGAGTTCAACACGCCGGAAGACGCGGTGGTCGACCACCGGACGTACGTGTTCGCCAGCGACGGCGACCTGATGGAAGGCATCTCGCACGAGGCGGCATCCATCGCCGGCCACCTTGGGTTAGGCAAGCTCATCGTCTGCTACGACGACAACAGTATCACGCTCGACGGACCCGCGTCGCTCTCCATGAGCGATGACACAGGCACGCGCTTCGAGGCCTACGGCTGGAACGTCATCCGCGTGCCCGACGTGAACGACTTGCCCGTGGTGGACCGCGCGCTCGCGCAGGCGCGGGACGTCCACGACCGCCCGACGTTGATCATCGTGCGCTCGCACATCGGCTACGGCAGCCCGCACAAGCAGGACACCTCGGCCGCGCACGGCGAAGCGTTAGGCGTGGACGAAGTGAAGCTCACCAAGCAGAATCTCGGCTGGCAGTGGTTGGATCCGTTCCACGTGCCGCCCGAAGCGCTCGCCGCGTGGCGCGAGGCAGGGAAGCGCGGTGCGCCGGTCCGCACCGACTGGGAGCGCCGCCGCGATGCCTGGGCCGACCGCCGCCCGGACTCGGCGCGCGAGCTCGCGCGCCGGCTCGAGCGCAAACTGCCCGACGGATGGCGCTCGGCGCTGCCGACGTTCCAGCCTAACGAGAAGGGCATCGCCACCCGCGCCGCATCCAACAGCGTGATCAACGCGCTCGGCCCCAAGATCCCCGAGCTCATTGGCGGCGCCGCGGACCTGTCCACGTCGACCAAGACCATCATCAACGCGAGCGACCGCCTCGAGCGCGACACGCCGCGCGGACGCAATCTGTTTTACGGTGTGCGCGAGCACGCCATGGCCGCGATCATGAACGGCATGTACGTGCACGGCGGCGTCATTCCGTTCGGCGGCACGTTCCTCATCTTCTCGGATTACATGCGGCCGCCCACGCGGCTCGCGGCCCTCATGAAGATCCGTCCGATCTACGTGTTCACACACGACTCGGTCGGGCTCGGCGAAGACGGCCCGACGCACCAGCCCATCGAGCAGTTGGCGGCGCTGCGCGCGATCCCCAACATGACGGTATTCCGCCCGGCCGATGCCGCCGAAACGGCCGAGGCATGGGCAACCGCGCTCGAGATGACGTCGGGCCCGGTGGCGCTGGCGCTCACCCGACAGAACGTGCCGACCCTGGACCGGACGCGCTACGCGCCAGCGTCGGGCGTCGCGCGCGGCGCCTACGTACTGTCCGACGTCGATGGTGACGGAATTCCGGATGTGATCCTTCTGGGAAGCGGGTCGGAAGTGCACATTCTGCTCGCTGCGCAGGAGACACTCCTCGGGGCCGGCATCCGCGCCCGCGTGGTGAGCGTGCCGAGCATCGAGCGGTTCTATGCGCAGCCGGTATCGTATCGTGACCAGGTGTTACCGCGCACGATGCATCATCGAATCGCCATGGAAGCGGCGAGCCCGCAACCGTGGTATCGGCTCGTGGGCGATTCGGGCATCGTGATCGGGCTGGAGCGTTTCGGCGCGTCCGCGCCGTACGAACGGATCTACCGCGAGCTTGGCCTGACGGCGGAGCACGTGGTGTCCGCGGCGCGCGCGATGCTGAATCGCTGACGACTAACGGGAGGATCGATGACTACCGTCCATACGACGAGCAAGATGATGGCGCTCCTTGCCCTCGGGCAGAGCGTCTGGCTGGACTACCTGCGGCGCGACATGATCCAGAGCGGCGACCTGGCCGCACGCGTTGCCGACGGACTGCGCGGCATGACCTCGAACCCGAGCATCTTCGAGAGCGCCATCGCCGGCAGCAAGGACTACGACGCCGCGCTGGCGCGCCCCGACATCCGCGCCAAATCCGATGCCGACGCCTTCGAGGCGATCGCGGTGGAAGACGTGCGCATGGCAGCCGATGTCTTCCGCACGGTCTACGACTCCACCGACGGCGCCGACGGATTCGTTTCGATCGAGGTGAGCCCATCGCTCGCGCGCGACACGAAAGGGTCGCTGGATGAAGCGCGGCGTCTCTGGCGGGAAGTCGGCCGGCCCAACGTCATGATCAAGATTCCGGGCACGCGCGAAGGATGGCCCGCCATCGAGCAGGCGCTCGAGGAAGGCATCAACATCAACATCACGCTCCTGTTCTCGGTCGAGCACTACAAGGCCGTGGCCGACGCGTACCTGAACGCAATGGAAGCGCGCATGGCCGCGAAGAAACCGGTCAACCGTGTCGCGAGCGTCGCATCGTTTTTCGTGAGTCGCGTGGATACCGAGGTCGACAAGCGCCTCGAGAAACTCGGCGGCACGGCGGCCGCGCTGTTAGGCCAAGCGGCGATCGCCAACGCGAAGCTGGCGTACGAGCTGTTCGGCGAGTTGTTCAGCGGCCCGCGCTGGACCAGGATTCGCGACGCCGGCGCGCGCGTGCAGCGGCCGCTGTGGGCCAGCACCAGCACGAAGAATCCGCGCTACGGCGACGTGCGCGATCTGGAGGGGCTCATCGGACCGGAAACGATCAACACGGTTCCACCGGAAACGCTGCAGTTGTTCGAGGAACACGGCGTCGTGCGCCGCACCCTCGCGCCGCGCGCGGACGACGCGC
>DASYXE010000473.1:0-4775 GCA_035935375.1 Gemmatimonadaceae bacterium
CCGCACCCCGCACGTGTCGCCGTCGATCGTAAAAATGGACTTGCGAAAAACCCGAAGTCCCAGCATGCCGCGATCACCGACTCACGTGGGGAACCTGCCTAACTCGAGCGTGCCGACTGCACAGTTCCGCATTCCCTGCACTTCTCGTCACCCGCATGCCGCAGCGGCTTCGCGCATTTGACGCACGGCGGCCCGTACTGCGACACCACGTGGTGCCACACGAGATTCGGATCGGCCTCCGCCACACCCGTGAACATCTCGTACCCCACCGACAGGTGCCGGAGCTTCCGTTGGGCAGGCGTGGCATCGGCGCGGAGCGGCAGCGGCGCCGGCAACCCTCGCTCTACCCGCGCGCGCTCGATCACCGCCATCCGGCTCGCCTCATCGCCACCCGACCGATGCGCTTCGACCAGCACCGCCCACTCGTCATCATCCAGCATCGGGACGTCGCGACGACACCGCCAACACCAGAGCGTTTTCACGGGGCGTGCTCTCGGAAATGGAGGACTGTTCTGCGCCGACTCCTAACGCATCAACTGCGGGACCGCGACCGCCTGCCCCCAACCGTCCCACCCAGCACGCTCCACCGAAAGCAGTCCACCAGGTGGTCGTTCACCAGCCCAACGGCCTGCATGAACGCGTAGCAAATCGTACTGCCCACGAAGTTGAATCCACGCTTCCGTAAGTCCGCGCTCAAGGCGTCGGATAGCTCGGTCCGCGGCGGCACCTCGCCCTGCTTCTGCCACCGCCCAACGAGCGGCGCACCACCTACGACGCCCCACACGTACGCGTCGAAACTGCCGGCTTCGTCCTGAACCGCCAACATCGCCTTCGCGTTGCGCACGGCGCTCTCGATCTTGAGCCGATTGCGCACGAGCCCCGGGTCGGCGAGCAGCCGCCGCAGCTTGGCCGGCGTGAATCGCGCCACCCGCTCGGGCGCGAACCCGTCGAACGCCTCGCGATAGCGGTCCCGCTTCCGCAGGATGGTCTCCCAACTCAGCCCCGCCTGCGCGCCCTCGAGCACCAGAAACTCCAGCAGCGTCCGGTCGTCGTGCACCGGCACGCCCCACTCGGCGTCGTGATACGCGATGCCTAACGGCGTCGTCGCCCAGGCGCACCGCGTCGGCCCCGTCACGGCGCGCCGCCGCCGGGTCGCGCGCGCATCGCGCGCCACGCGCCGCGCACGAGCACGCCACCCACGAGCACCGCCGCGGCCGCGCCGAGTGTGGTGATCCGGCTCCGCGCATACGCATCGCCCGAGCCGAGTTGCGCCACCAGGATGCAGATGCCGGCCACGAGCATCACCATGCCTAACGCGCCGCCGAACACCCGCACCGCATGCGCCGTCGGATGCGCGCCGCCGCGCCGCGGATCAGCGGGCATCGCGTCCGTCCGTCATCGCGTCGACACGACGCCGATCACCGCGCCCAGCGCCGCGCCGATCCAGAACACGCCTTGCTTGAACCAGGGCACCTTCGGCCGCTCGATCAGCGCCACGTGGTCGGTGGTCACGCGCGTCGTCTGCCCCGTGATGATCGCCGTCGCCTTCCCGCTGTCCACGCGCACCACCTGGAACCGCGCCACCATCGCATCGTGGTCGTTCGGATCCACGGCAATGCCCCGCGCGCCGCGCTTCACCCATTTCGCGCTGTCGGTGGGAATGATGATGGTACTGTCCGTGGCGGTCACGATCTCGAAGCGGTAGGCGCCGCGCTGCGCAGCGGCCCGGCCCGCGCCTAACGCTGCACAGAGCAGCGCGCAAACCAGCGCCCTCCACCCCTTGCTAAAGACCGAAGAGATTCTTCACCAGCCGTGTGATGTCGTTGTACATGACGATGACGAAGATCAGCGCGATCACCGCCAACCCGAACCGCATGAGGTATTCACGCGTGCGCAAACTGAGCGCGCTGCCCTTCACCGCCTCCGCCACGTTGACCAGAATCTGCCCGCCGTCGAGAATCGGCACCGGAAGCAGGTTGAAGACTGCGAGATTCACACTGATGATGGCGATGAGCCGCAGGACCATCGCCCAACCGGCCTGCGCCGCAACATAACTCGCGTGTCCAATCGCCACCGGTCCGCTCAGCGTCCGCACCGAGAGCGTCCCGTTGAGTAGCAGCCGGAGCGCCGTGACCACCGAACCGGCGATGCCCCACGTTTGCTGCCATCCGGCCTTGAGCGCGAGCCCAAGCGAGATCGGAAGCCGCTCGATGTCCGAGCGCTGATACGCGCCGATGATCCCGGTGGGCGGCCCGCCGTCCTCGGCGGGAACCGAGTCGGGGCGCACCGTGACCGTGTGCGCGGCCCCACGGCGGAGCAGCACTAACTCGATCTTCTTTCCGGGTGACCGCTGCACGCGCGACGTCATCTCGAACCACGTGCGCACGGTGTCGCCGCCCACCGTCACCACACTATCGCCCGCCTGGACGCCCGCACGTGCGGCCGGCATTCCACCGACCACCTTTCCGATCACCGGCGCCAGATACGGCACGATGGCGCCCGCCATCGAATCCCGCGTCGCTGTGTTAGGCGACCCAACGGGCAGCGTCACCGTGCCCCGATTCGTCGTCACGGTGAGAGTCGGGCCGGCCGCGGAATCGAACCGGCCATCGATGTCGTTCCAGGACGAGACCGGGTGTCCGTCGACCGCGCGAATCGTGTCACCGCTGTGCAGCTGGCCGAGCGATGGCGCCGACGCCACGGTGCGGACGTCGCCGATGACACGCGTCCGCAGGAGCGGAACCCCGTCGGTATAGGCCATCGCGCCGTAAATCACGAACGCCAGCAACATGTTCATGGTCACGCCCGCGAGCATGATCACGAGGCGCGCCGGCAGCGACTTGGACTCGAACAGGCGGTTCTCCGGAATCGGCTTGGGCCCGAACGGCGCCATGGCTTCCGGATCGTACCAGCGCGGCAGCGGCTCGCCCTCGGTCGGATGCTCCGGCGCGGGCTGCTCGGTGCCGCCCTCGAGAATCGCCATCGAGGAATCATCGCGCGACGCCATGCGCACGTATCCGCCTAACGGAATCGACGCGAGCACGTATTCGGTCTCACCCCACTTGCGGCTCCAGAGCGCCGGGCCGAACCCGATCGAGAAGCGCGGCGCGTACACGCCCGTGGCCTTCGCCGCCAGGAAGTGGCCGAGCTCGTGGACGAAAATCACGACCCCGAAGACGAGGACGATCGCGAACCAGGGCAGCACGCCGCTCAGCACTGGAACATCTCCCGCACGTGGGTGCGCGCCGCGACATCGGCCGAGACGAGCGCGTCGCGCGTGTCGCCTGGCGCGTCGCCCAACGCGTCGAGCGCCGACGCGATACCCCGCGGCAGGTCGCCGAACGCGATGCGGCCGTCGAGGAACAACGCGACGGCCTGCTCGTTGGCCGCGTTGAACACCGCCGGCGCGGCGCCGCCGCGGCGCCCCGCGGCCATGCCCAACGCGAGCGCCGGGAAGTCGGCGGTGCGCACGCGCTCGAACGTCAGCGGCGACAGCTCGACCGGGTCGAACGGCGGCACACCGGTGTCCGTCAGACGCTCGGGGTGCGTGAGCGCGTACAACACGGGCAGCTCCATGCTCGGTACCCCGACTTGGGCGAGCACGCTGCCATCGACGAATTCGACGAACGAGTGCACGACGCTCTGGGGATGCACGACCACCTCGATCTGATCGTACGACAAGCCGAACAGGAAGTGTGCCTCGATCACCTCGAGCGCCTTGTTCGCCAACGTCGCGCTGTCGATCGTGATCTTGCGACCCATCCGCCAGGTGGGGTGCTGCAACGCATCGGCCACCGTGGCCCGCGCCACCCGCTCACCCGGCCACGCCCGAAACGGACCGCCCGACGCGGTGATGATCAGTCGCCGGACATCAACCGGCTTCCGACCCGCCATGCACTGTAAAATCGCGCTGTGCTCGCTGTCCACAGGCACGATTTCACCCCCGCCCTGCCGGCACGCTTCACTCACTAACGAGCCGGCCATGACGAGGGTTTCTTTGTTCGCCAGCGCGACGCGCTTCCCGGCCTGCACGGCCGCCAATGTCGCGTCCAACCCCGCCGCGCCGACCACCGCATTGATCACGATGTCGACGTCTCCGCGCCGCGCCGCGGTCACTAAACAGTCGGCGCCGCACGCCCACTTGCTCCGCGGATCGACGCCGTTGCACACCAGGCCCACGAAGGTGGGCTCGAACATCTCCGCCTGCTCGCGCAACAGCGCCGCATTCCGGAACGCCGTGAGCGCGCGCACGCGGAACCGGTCGGGATGCCGTTGCAGCACGCGCAGGGCCGTGGTTCCGATCGACCCGGTCGACCCCAGAATGGCGACGCCGCGCGGCTCGCTGCTCATCGCATGGCCGGCAGCAGCACGTGCGGGAACGTGAACGCCAGATACGCCACCGGAAGCGCGAACAGCAGCCCGTCGATCCGGTCCAACACGCCGCCGTGTCCAGGAATGAGGTGCGAGCTGTCCTTCTGCCCCGCCTCGCGCTTGATGAGCGACTCGGCCAGGTCGCCCAACTGCACGGCCACGCTGATGGCTACGCCTAACGCAACGGCAATCATGGGACGAATCGCGAGCAGCACGTTGGGCGACGGTAGCACCCATTTCGCGTAGCACCAGCTGGCGACGGCGCACACGACGAGCGCGCCCACGGCCCCCTCCACGGTTTTCCCTGGGCTCACCGAGGGACTCAGCTTGTGCCGTCCCATCGATCGCCCGACGAAGAACCCCGCGGTGTCCGAGATCCACGTGAGTACGAGCGGATAGAACAG
>DASYXE010000474.1:0-6487 GCA_035935375.1 Gemmatimonadaceae bacterium
GGGTGCGCGACCGGCGGCGGCGAGCCGAGGCGCCCCCACAGCAACACGCCGCCGAGGATGAGGATGCCCAACGCGACGATCTTGGCGACGGTCATCACGTTCTGGACGACGGCGCCCGGCTTCACGCCCAGGTAGTTCACCACCGCCAGGCCGGCGATGGTGACGCCCGCCACGCCTAACTGAGCGCCGGCGTCGAGCGGCACGAAGTGGGCGACGTAGCCGGCGAACCCCACGGCGACCGCGGCAATCGCCCCCGATGCGATGAGCAGGAGCGACATCCAGCCGTACAGGAACGCCGGCAGCGCGCCGAACGCTTCGCGAATATAGACGTACGCGCCGCCGGCGTCGGGCATCAGCGCCCCGAGCTCCGCGTACGTGAGCGCGCCGGCGAAGGCGACCACACCGCCTAACGCCCAGACCACGAGCACCCATCCCGCGGTGGGCAGCTCCTTGGCCGTCTCCGACGGCGTGAAGAAAATCCCGCTGCCGATGATACCGCCCACCACGAGCATCGCCGCCGAGAAGACGCCAAGCTCCCGGCGCAGGCCGGGTCCCTCGGCGTCCACCACGGCGGCCGGGGTCAGACGACGATCAGGTCGCGTTGGTACTCGCGCGGCGTGATCGTGACCGCCGTCTCGCCGATGTGCGCGTTCACTTCGCTGCGAACGCCGATCTCGCCGACGATGTAAATACCGGGTTCGATCGAGAACGCCACGCCGGGTATGAGCCGCCGCTCTTCCCGGGTCTCGAAATTGTCGATGTGCGGGCCCGCCCCGTGGAGCTGGATGGAGTCGATCGAGTGACCGGTGCGATGCGTGAAGTACGGGCCGAAGCCGCGCGCGGTAATCACGCCGCGCGCCGCGTCATCCACGTCGGCGCCGCGAATGGGCGTGCCGCCTAACGCGTGCTCGCGCACGAAGGCGATGGCCGCGTCGCGTGCGTCGCGCACGGCCTCCCACACCGTGACGGCGCGGGCGCTCGGCGCGCCGATCGCGCCCATCCACGTCTGGTCGGCGAAGATGCCCCCTTTCTCCTTCGCCCACAGGTCGATGAGCAGCAGCTCGCCGCGCTGAATGGCGCGCGGCCGACTGGCCGACGGCGCGTAGTGCGGATCGGCTGCGTCAGGCCCGGCGGCGACGATCGCGGGGTGGTCGAACACCAGGTTGGCGCGCTGGAACCGCTCGATGATCCAACGCTGCAGCTCGTGCTCGGCGATCGGCTGTCCCGCCGCGATACGGCGGCCCGCCTCGGCGATCGCGTCCCGGCCGACCGTGGCCACGACCTCCGACGCCCGCACGTGCGACGCGAGCTGCTCCGGCGTCCACAGCGCGTAAAATCGCGTCACCAACTCCGCCGACGGCACCACGTCGCCGCCGGCAGCGCGCACGAGATCGATCACACCCGCCGGGACGCGGTCCACGTACGGCACGGCGTCGCCCGGCGAATATTCCATCGCGATCTTCTTGCCCCGCACGAGTGTCGCCACCGCGTCCTCGAGCGAGCGCCAGGTGCTGTAGCGCTCGCGTCCCCAGTCGGCTGGCCAGTCGCGCCACGGGCCTTGCTCGATGGCGTGCGTGATCGCGACGGGCTTCCCCTCGCGCGGGATGTACGCGAACACGCGCCGCGTCACCAACCCCTTGAGCCCGAGCACACCGCTGGCGACAGGATTCGTCCCCTGGAAGTCGAACAGCAGCCAGCCATCCACGCCGGCATCGGTCAATGCGCGCTGCACGCTGGGCAGCATGTCCTTCGTCAGCATGGGTCCGTGGATGAAAGTTAGGCGAGGCGCGTTACGCGGCCCCGGCCTTGGCCGCGGTCTCGTCGCGATGGATCGAGCGCCATTCGGCGCGCCATTCGCACGTGCCTTCGCCGCGCGCCGCGCAGCGCACGTGATCCACCGAGCCGCCGCTCGCCCCGAGCAGCCGCAGCAGCTCGTGGAAGAACGACTCGTAGTATGCGCAGCCCACCCCGCGCGGCGGCACGTCCACGGTGGCCGACCTCGACACCTCGAGCATCAGAAACGAGCCGCGACGCCGCACCAACCCGTTGAGATACTTGCTCGCAATGCGCTGCGTCTGACGCAGGGCGATCGGACGCGCGAGCAATGACGGCAACGACGAGATGAGTCCGCGCGATGCCGAGGGAATCGACTGATACGTCTGCGTCGCAAGGTATCGCCCGGCCGCGCGAAACACTGCCTCCGCGTCGGGCCTGCGCCCGAGCAGCTTGGCGATGCCGACCGTTTCCTCGTACTCGGTGCGCTGGTGCTTCTTGGCGGCGTCCGTGAAGCGCTGGATCTGCGCGTACACGGTGTCGCTCAAGCCGAGGCGCTTGTTTCGCAACTCGGGCACGAGTTCCGCATCGAGGTCGTCGTCGGGGCTGTCCACGCTGCGAACCGCCTCGAGAAAACTCAGCGGGAGAAGCGCGTCGACCGTTGTAGGCATTTGAGGAGGCGGGAACGCGGAATGGCAGCAAGCACGGTAACGGCCCGTAATAGGGGGTTCAAGATTTTTTGGGAACCGATCGCCGATACCAATGCTTTCAACATCGGAACAACGGATCGGATTGTCGGCGGCGCACATACGTGCGTCACCAAACGGGGCGCTGCGCCCTGATGCGCAACGCCGGGCGCTTGTGCAGAACGGGACTCACGAGCACGGGCCTGGGGTCCTATAATCGAGAGCAGCATGAGCACCAATCCACACACAGACGACCCGTCTCACATTTCGTGCACCGAGGTCCTCGAGCGCATCTACGAGTACCTCGATGGTGAGTTGACGGCGGAAGTCGAGTTGCAGATTCGCGACCACCTGGCGTGCTGCCGCCGGTGCTTTCCGCACTTCCGTCACGAGCAGGTTTTTTTGCGGTTTCTCGAACGGCGCGCAACAATCCTCAAAGCTCCTCCCGCCCTGCGGCGCCGCATCATGAAAATGTTGATCGACGAGGAAGCCTCGCGCCCGTTGGAGTGATCGCGCGCACGGCCGTCGGGTTCGCATTGGCGTGCGCGATTGCGTTGGTCGCGTGGCGCATGCGTGCGCTCTCGGCGAGTGGCGGTACCGCAGCGGTAGTCGTCGGCACGGCAGCGGTCGCCGCTGGCTGGTCCTGGGGTGCCCTTCTTTTTGCTTTCTTTGTGACCGGTACCGCACTTTCGCGCGCCCAACGCGAAAACAAGTTGCGCCGCACCGAATCCGTCGTCGCCAAAGGCGGAACACGGGACGCGGTGCAGGTGCTGGCCAATGGGGGCCTGTTTGCCCTCGCAGCGCTTGCCTCACTCGTGGCTCCGGCCATGGCCTGTATGGCGATCGGTGGTGGGGCACTTGCAGCCGCTTCGGCGGATACATGGGGTACGGAAGTGGGAACACTTTCGTCCCGGTCCCCGCGACTGATCACGACGTGGCGACGGGTCGCAGCCGGAACGTCCGGCGGCGTCACGATCGTCGGCCTCCTCGCAAGCGTCGCCGGGGGGGCATTCGTTGGGGTCATGGCGTGGCTCGTGCACTGGCCACCACACGTTGCGGTCGCCGCGGCCGCTGGCGGATGTGCGGGCGCGTTGGCGGATTCGTTCGCCGGCGCACTCGTACAGGTTCGACGGAGATGCACTCGATGCGGAGTGCTCACCGAACGGACCGTGCACCTTTGCGGCGACGTCACGCAACGGATCGGAGGCATTCCATGGTTGGACAACGACGGGGTGAATCTGCTGGCGGGGCTCACCGGAGCAGTGGTCGCGCTGATGCTGGCCGGAACGCGATAAGGACGGCATTCGCGCGCGCGGCGTTCGTGGCGCTCGCGGTCGTGGCGGTGGCCTGCATCGACACGACGACGCCACAATACTTCAACAACGGCGGCTTCAATACCGGGACGGGCGGCGGTGGAGGAGGCGGCGGCGGGCAGCTCGACAGCAACCTCGTCGGCACGTGGTCCTCGACGATCGTCGACACGGTCAGTGGCGATCCGACGAACCAGCAGACGATTTGGGGGTTCAACGCCGACGGCTCAGCGTCGCTGACGGTGATAACGTTCGACATCACCACCAGCGTGTCGGACACGACGATCAAGAACGGCACCTGGACGGCCAACGGCACCACGGTGACGATCACGTTCCAGGCGCCGAACCCGGGTACCGAGGCGTTCACGTACATCATCAATGGGAGCACTCTCACACTCGGCCAAACGCAGTTCGTGCGAACAGGGTGACGTCGCTCCCGCGTCCGCTCCGTTAGCGCGCCGGCGGTCCGCCTCGTCGCCGCCGTCGCGCCCGCGGGTGCTCCTCGTGAGCACCAACCGGGAGCGGCAACCGATGCCCGTCGTGCCTAACGGCGTGGCGTGTGTGGCATCGGCGTTGGACCAGGCTGGATACACGGTGCGGGTGGCGGATCTGTGTTTCGCCTCCGATCCCCACGCCGCCGCCCGCGCCGCCGCCCGCTCCTTCCAACCGGACGTCATCGGCGTCTCGGTCCGCAACATCGACAACAGCGATCTCATCGCGCTCCAGCACTACACGCCCGAAGCGGCGGCCGTGCTGCGCGCGCTGCGCGATGCCGCGCCCGCCGCGCGCGTGATCGCGGGCGGCGCGGCGTTCGGCGTGGCGCCGGCGTCGTTGTTCGATGAGTTAGGCGTCGACTTCGCGGTCGCGGGCGACGGCGAGCGCGCCACGACCGCCCTGCTCGATGCGCTCTCGGCTGGACGCGACCCGGCCGGCATTCCGGGCGTGGTGCACCGTGACCAATCGACGACGGTGGTCACGCCGCCCGGCGGCGATCCCGATGTCGACGCGTTCCCCTCGGCGCGGATGCACCATTGGCTCGATCTCGGCAGGTACGAGCGGCGCGGTGGAACGGTGCCCATCCAGACCAAGCGCGGGTGCGTGTTCAAGTGCATCTACTGCACGTACCTCAACGTCGAGGGATGGGGGTATCGCCTGCGCGACCCGGAGCACGTGGTCGACGAAATGGAGGAGTTGGTGCGCGACGCAGGCGTCCGGCACTTCGAGTTCGTCGACTCGACGTTCAATGCACCGCCCCGCCACGCGGCGGCGATTTGCGACGCGATCATCAAGCGCCCGCTCAAGGTGCAACTGGACACCACGAACTTCACGCCGGCCGCCGTGCCGCCGTATCTCCTGGACCCGATGCGCGCGGCGGGATTCCGCTGGTTAGGCATCACCGCCGAGAGCGCGAGCGACGCGGTGCTCGAGCGGTTGGAGAAGGGCTTCGACGCGGCGCGGGTGCGCGAGGTTGCCGAGCAGGTGGAGCGCGCCGGCATTGGCGTGCTGTGGATCTTTCTCGTGGGCGGACCGGGCGAAACGATGGAGACGCTGAACGAGACGCTGGCGTTTGCCGCCGGACGACTCGAGCGCGGCGATGCGGTCTATCTGACGGTCGGGTTGCGCGTGTATCCGGGCACGACGCTGCATCGCATCGCGCTCGACGAAGGCGTCGTCGAACCAGGCGATCCGTTGCTCGTGCCGCGCTTCTACTTCTCTCACGCCCTGTCGTTCGACGCGGCCGTGGCGCGGCTCCGCGAGGTCGCCGCGCGACACCCGCGGTTCATGTTCTCGGCTGATTCGCGCTCGGCGATTCTGCCGTATCTGACGCGGCTCGCGTCGCTGCTGCACCTGCCGCGTCCGCACTGGCGGTACATGGGCTTGTTTCAGCGGGTGGCCCGGTTGGGCGACCGCGTCCGCGCCGGCTAAGTGACTCGCGCGCACGTGATCGTGGTGGGCGCCGGGCCTGCCGGGAGCTCGACGGCGTGGCACCTGGCGCGGCGGGGCATCGACGTCCTGGTGCTGGACCGCGCTCGGTTTCCGCGCGACAAACCCTGCGCGGAATACCTGAGCCCCGAGGCGTCGCGCGTGTTGGACACGATGGGCGCGCTCGGCGCGTGCGAGGATGCGGGGGCGGCGCAGCTCACCGGTATGATCGTCCGTGCGCCTAACGGAGCGTTGTTGCGGGGCGATTTCGCGGCGGCGCACGGATTTCGCGGGTTCCGGGATCGCGGGCTCGCCCTTCGGCGAACGGTGCTCGACGCCATCCTGCTCGAGCGGGCCAGACGAGAGGGCGCGCGCGTCGTGGAAGAGGAACGGGTTACGGGCCTGGTGCGGAACACACGTGGCGCGGTGGCCGGCGTCGAGGTGCTCGACGCGAGCGGACGAGCAGCGGAGCGGCGAGCCGACATCGTGGTCGGTGCGGACGGACTGCGCTCCGTGGTTGCGAGGCGGCTGGGACTCGCGCGGGCACGCCGCCGGCCGCGGCGCATCGCGATGATCGCGCACTATCGAGGGGTGGAAGGCGTGGGGAGCTACGGCGAGATGCACGTGGAGCGGGACGGCTACGCGGGGTTGGCGGACGTGGGCGGTGGGGTGACGAACGTGGCCGTCGTCGCTCCGGCGGCGCGCGTCAAGCGCGCCGCCCAAGCGCCGGCGGCCTTCTTCGACGCGTGGCTCGCAGCGCATCCACACGTCGGCGCCCGCTTGGCGGGCGCCGAG
>DASYXE010000475.1:0-6243 GCA_035935375.1 Gemmatimonadaceae bacterium
AACGGAAGAACCCGCCTAACCCAGGCACGCCGACGCCGAAGCGGCGCGCGGCGACTGCGGCCTGCGACGTGTCGACGGGAATGCTCGGATCGGGCACGAGATCATCGATCACCGCGTACAGGCGCTGCGGGTTGCTCGGACACACCGCGATGCCGGACTTGCCGATGCCTTCCTTCGGAAGCCCGTTCGTCAGCTCCGTCCACGAGTCGCCGCCATCGGTCGACTTGTACAGGCCGCCGCCGGGTCCGTTGGTCGGTGCGTACACGAACCAGGGCGGGCGGCGCGTGTTCCAGAGGCCTGCGTATATCACGCGCGGGTTGGTCGGGTCGATCACCACGTCCACGGCGCCGACATTTTCATTCTTGAACAGCACCTTCTTCCAACTGCGACCGCCGTCGGTGGAGCGGAACACCCCGCGGTCGGCATTCGGGCCGTAGAAGGATCCGATCGCGGCCACGAAGACGGTGTTCGGATCGGTCGGATGCACGGCGACTTTGCCGATGTGCTGCGTTCCATCCAGACCGACGTGCGTCCACGTCTTGCCCGCATCGGCAGACTTGTACATCCCGTTGCCGAAGCCCGTGGAGTCGCGCAGTGTGCACTCGCCGCTGCCCACGTATACGGTGTCGGGCGCGGACGGCGCGACGGCCACGGCGCCGATGGAGGCAACGGGATTGGCGTCGAACACGGGCTCCCACACGCGGCCGGCGTCGATCGTTTTCCAGAGACCACCGTTCACGGAGCCCGAATAGAATTCGTTAGGCCGACCCGGTACGCCGGTCACGGCATCGGTGCGTCCCCCGCGGAACGGGCCGAGGAGGCGCCACTGCAATCCGGAGAAGAGGGGCGACAGATCGCCGGCCGGTGCGCCGAGTGCCGTCGGCACGCCGGCTATCGCGTATGCGGACGGACGAACCACGCCGCGCACGATCGAGGGGGTGCGAGAAAACAGCGTGAGTGCGCCACCGAACAGTCCGGCACGCACCAGGAAGTCGCGCCGCGTGACGTCGGTGTCGGGACGGTCGGGTTCGGGGCGCGGGAAGGTGTCTCGTGTCTCCACGGTCAGGTCTCGGTTGTGTGCGGGAGCATGTGAGCAACGCCGCGCGTGGGTCGCACGCGCCGCGCAGTCAAATAGGCCGCGGTACAGCGCGTGTCAAGCGACGCACGGGCGGGAATCAGCGCGCCGCGTAGGCGATGGGATCGCGCACGCCGGCCGCCTCGAAGCCACGCAGGCGGAGCAGGCATGCATCGCAGCGGCCGCACGCCTCGCCGGTGGGCAACGGGTCGTAGCAGCTGCACGTGCCGCCGTAGTCCACGCCTAACGAAAGGCCCAGGGCAATGATCTCCGCCTTGGAGAGTTGGAGCAGCGGCGCGTGGATGCGGAAGCGGCTCGTGCCATCGACGCCGGCTTTGGTCGCAAGATTGGCGAGTCGCTCGAAGGCCTCGATGAATGCGGGCCGACAGTCGGGATAGCCGGAGTAGTCGAGCGCGTTGACGCCCAGGAAAATGTCGGCGGCGCCCAGCGTCTCGGCGAACGCGAGCGCGAGCGCGAGGAACACGGTGTTGCGCGCCGGAACGTAGGTGACAGGGATGCCGGCGCCGATGTCGCGCTCATCGCGATCCTTTGGCACGGGGATGTCGGACGTGAGCGCGGACCCGTCGAATGCGCGCAGATCGAGATCGACGATCTCGTGCCGCGCCACTCCCATGCGTTGGGCGATGCGCGCCGCCGCGTCGAGCTCGGCGGCGTGGCGCTGGCCATACCGCACCGAGAGCGCGGCAACGTCGAAGCCATCGCGCAGCGCGATGGCCAGCGCCGTGGTCGAGTCGAGTCCGCCGCTCAACAGGACCACCGCACGGTGGCGAGGCGTGTTGCTCATGCGGTACAAGGTATGCCGCGGCGGCGCGAATGGAGAGAGCGCGGCGTTTCTTGAGCGTCGTCGACATCGCGAATATGTTGGAACTATGAGCGCCATTCGACCTTCCGGCACCACCATGGAGCGCTGGCCCGACCTGCCGTTCGACTCCTGGGCCGATACGCATGCCACGCTGCACATGTGGACGCAGATCGTTGGCAAGACGCGCCTGGCGCATGCGCCGATGGTGAATCACTGGTGGCAGGTTGCGTTGTACGTCACGGCGCGCGGACTCACGACGTCGGCGATGCCGGCCGGTGACGGCGTGCGGACGTTCTCGGTGGATTTCGATTTCATCGATCATCGCCTCGACATCCGCTCGAGCGACGGGCGCGCCGCATCGCTGGCGCTGGTGCCGCAGTCGGTGTCGGCGTTCTATGCGGCATACGTCGCAGAGCTCAAGGCGCTCGATCTCGAGTCCGGCATTCGTCCGGTGCCGAACGAGGTCCCGGTCGCAACGCCGTTCGCGAAGGATTACGCGCACGCCTCGTACGACGCGGAGGCGGCGCACGCGTGGTGGGTGATCATGAGCGAGGCGCAGCGCGTGCTGGAACGATTCCGCGGACGGTTTCTCGGCAAGTGCAGCCCGACGCATTTCTTCTGGGGGAGCTTCGACCTGGCACAGACGCGATTTTCCGGCCGCCGTGCTCCGCGCCACGGCGGCGGCGCGCCTAACTGTCCCGACTACGTGATGGTCGAAGCGTACTCGCACGAGTGCGCGAGCGTCGGGCTGTGGCCCGGCGGCCCCGGGACAGGACCGGCGTTCTACGCATACGCGTACCCGGAGCCGGCGGGTTACTCGGCGCGCGTGTTGCGTCCCGCGGGCGCGGGGTATGACCAGACGATGCGCGAGTGCCTCATCCCCTACGACGCCGTTCGGCGGGCGGCGTCGCCGGATGACGCCATCCTCGATTTTGCACAATCGGCCTACGAGGCAGCCGCAGAGTTAGGCAAGTGGGATCCCGGGCTCCAACGGCCGCAGGATGAGTGGCCCTGAGTGAGACGGACAAGGCCGGACAAAGCCGGACAAAGCCGGACAAGGCCGGACCGCTCGGCGTGTGAAACGGAAGTCCGAAATGCCTGTCTCTTGCAGCTGAGCGATCCGCGCGTTGTCCGGCTGGGTCGGCGCCGTGTCCGTTCTCACGGAAGGCCGATGAGTTTGTGCGTCTGCAGTGAGAGACGCCAGCGCGGGTGCGCGAGGCAGTAGGCGAGCGCCCGCTGCGTGTTCTCCTCGCGGTTCGGTCCGTCCATTGGTTGCAACGAGAAAAATCGGAAGGCGAGCCCCTCGAATCGGTCCGGCTGCGCTTCGGCTTCCCGTTGCGGGTACACGAGCTTGAGCTCGTCGCCCGACGTGAGACGCAGCGGCGCGCCCGCTTTGGGGCTCACGCAAATCCAGTCGAGTCCGGGCGGCGCCGGCTGGGTCCCGTTGGTCTCGATTGCCACCTGAAGGCCGGCGTCGTGGAACGCGTCGATGAGCGGGACGTCGAGTTGCAGCAGCGGCTCGCCGCCGGTGCAGACGACGAGCGGCGTGCCGGCCGCGTGCCGGCCATCGCGCCACGTGTCGAGCGCGGCCTGCGCCAGCGACTGCGGCGTGCCAAAGCGGCCGCCACCCGGGCCGTCGATGCCGACGAAATCGGTATCGCAGAACGTGCAGACCGCCTTCGCGCGATCGCGCTCGAGGCCCGTCCACAGGTTGCAGCCCGCGAAGCGACAGAACACGGCGGCGCGGCCCGTCTGCGCGCCTTCGCCTTGCAGCGTGTAATAGAGCTCTTTGACCGCGTACAGTGGCGACACGATGGCCGGTGCTCTCCGTTAGGCAATGCAGCCGCGCATGCCGGCCGCCGCTACGAAATCTCGGCGCGTCCGTGAGCCGGCGCCAGCGGCGTGGGCAATCCGGCCGTCGAGGCGAGGGCCGATCGCGCCGCATCGATGCGGTCGAGCCACTCCGAGGCCGGCGCCGCGGTGGCGGGCGCGGCGTCGCCCAGGGCTGACCCGGAGCGCGCCACCAGGTGGCGCACGGGAGCGGCTGGGTCGAGCGTCGTCCCGAACGCATCGATGCTCGAGGCGTGCATAGACGGCGCCATCCACCGACCGTTGACGCCGGCCCTGCGCCCGCGCATCCTGGTGCGTCGCTCCAGACAGGGCGACCCGTTCACGCGGCGCACCCGCGACGCGCGATCACCATTTCCGTTAGGCGAATGCCAGAAGCCATTCCCGGCGCCCGCGCGGCCATCGAGCGCCTGCGCCTGCACCCTGCCCTTCCACTCGTGACGACCCCGACGCCCGTCCACGAGATGGCGCGCCTGCGCGCCGCGCTCGGCGGCGGACCGCGTCTACTCATCAAGCGTGACGACACGATTCCGTTCGGATTCGGCGGCAACAAGGTGCGGAAACTGGCGTTCGTCGCGGCGCAAGCGGTCGCCGACGGAGCCAATGCGCTGGTCACCACCGGAGGCATCCAGTCGAACCACGCGCGCGTTACGGCGGCGGTCGCCGCCACGCTCGGCATGCGGTGCGTGCTGATCGCGAACGGCGTGCGGCAGGAACGGCCAACGGCCAATGCCCTGCTCGATGCGCTGCTCGGCGCCGAGGTGCGCTACGTGTCGTCGCGGGAGGAGCGGAACGCGGCGATCGACCAAGCCGCGGCGCAGATCACGGCCGAGGGCGGCACGCCGTGCCGGATTCCGCTCGGCGCGTCCACCCCGTTAGGCGCCCTCGGTTTCGCGCGCGCCGTCGGCGAGATGCTGGATCAGGGCCCCGCGCCGGACGTGATTGTTCATGCGAGCTCATCCGGCGGGACGCAGGCCGGCCTGCTCGCCGGCTGCGCGCTGCACGGTCTCGCGACGCGCATCGTGGGCGTGAGTCCAGACGACCCGGCGGCGTCGATCGCCGGCCGGGTGCGCGACGTCGTGCAGGGCATGGCCCCGCTGCTAGGCGTCGACGGCGCGGCGCTCGCGGGTGCACGGCCCATCGAGATCGACGACACGTTCATCGGCGACGGCTACGGCGTGCCGAGCGATGCATCGCGGGAAGCCCAGCGACTGGCCGCGCAACGCGAGGCGATATTCGTGGACAACACCTACACGGCGAAAGCGCTGGCGGGGCTCATCGCCGCGGTGCGCGCGGGGCGCATCCCGGCGGATGCGACCGTGTTGTTCTGGCACACCGGCGGCCAGGTGGGGATCTTCGCCTAACGGCGAGCTCCCGCGCCCGGCCGGTGCCGGACGCGCTCAGCGCCGGTGGCGAGCCCGCGTGCGCGCGGCCTTCCGCGCCGCCGCCGAGCGTCGGGCGGCGCCCTTGGTGCGCACCGCTCGCCGCGCCGATGCCGAGCGCTCGGAGGACGAACGGCGGCGGGCGCTCGACCGCGCCTGCTTGGAGAGCGAGCGTCGCGAGGCAGCCTTGTGTCCTTCTCGACGCAGGGCGCCGGTTACCGCACGTGAGCGCTTGCGCGATGTCTTGCGTCCGCGCTTCCGTCCTATGGCCAAATCCTGCTTCGCCTTCCTCCGCGTCCGCTTGGACGTGCGCTTGCCGGCCGGCAGCTTCACGCCGGCGCGGCGCGCCTTCGACAGTCCGATGGCGATCGCCTGCTTCGTCGATCGGGCGCCGTGCTTCCCTTCGCGCACGTGCTCCATCTCCTCGCGCACGAACTCGCCCGCTTGCGTCGATGGTGACTTCCCTTCTCGCGCATCCTCGTGCGCGCGTTCGATGGTGTCGTGTTCCGACATCCTGACCTCCATCCGACTGGTCAGCGTTCCGCTCGCCGAGCGTCGGCGAGCACGAATGACGCGTAGTCGAGCGGCGCCGCATAACACGGACCACACCGTTCGGCGAGCGGGACGCGACGATTCGGATGTCGGTCAGTGGATCAGTGCGACGGCTTCTCCTTGCCCGATTGCCTGGGCGGTTTGGCCGCGGGACGCGCCGGCTTCGGAGCGGGCGGCAGCTTGCTGCTGCCCGCGGCGGCAGCTTGCTGATAGCGGGCCGACAGGTCGCGGTGCTCGGAGTCCTGACGGGCCCTGAGCTCCGGCATCGTCTCGCCCTTCGGCGGTTTGGCGAATTCCTGCTCGTGCCGCTGCTCCATCTGCTGTTGGGCCTTCGCGTACGCCTGGTCGAGCTGGGCGCGCGACGCCGTCGCGCTCTTTCCGTTAGGCATCGGCGGCGAGCCCGGCGGCAGGCGCACCGGCGCGGCCGCGGGCTCGGGCGCCACCCTGGCCGGCGGCTGGTTAGGCGCGGGCTTGGCCGGTGGGTTGGGCGCCGGCGTGGCTGTCGTCGGCGGACGGACCGTCATCCGCACGGGTGTCGGCGCCGTAGTCTGGCGCTGGGGCGG
>DASYXE010000476.1:0-4777 GCA_035935375.1 Gemmatimonadaceae bacterium
GACTGAGGGCGCGGAGCGCTGGGCTCCTCGTGCTCGGCGCCGCGACGCTGCAGATTTCGGGGCAGTCTTCCGCGAGGATTCATGTCGCCGGTCAAGCTGGACCCCAGGTCGCTCGCCGGCCGGTTGCGCGCTGCGGCGCTCGCTCTTCCCGAAACCACGGAGGAATTCCCGTGGGGTGAGCGCGCATTCAAGGTGCGCGCCAAGATCTTTCTGTTTCTGCACGCCGAAGGGCGAGGCGTGCGGTTCTCGGTCAAGCTGCCGCACTCGTCGGCCGAGGCGCTCGAGCAGGCGGATGTCGAGCCGACGGGTTACGGTCTGGGCAAGCATGGGTGGGTGACGGCGGAGGTCGATGCGACGCGCGATGCGCCGATCGACATGTTCGAGGCGTGGCTCGTCGAGAGCTATCGGGCGGTGGCGCCGAAGGGCGTACTGGCGAAGCTCGACGCGCCGAGGCGGGGAAAGAAGAAATAACGGCGACTTGAACTCGAAGCCAGATGCCGATCATCGCGCTCCGCTCCGACAAAGTTAGGCAGTCGACGTCGCAGTGCCGGCAGCCGCGCGGCTGGCTCGGTCGCCTCTCGGTATGGTCAATGAACCGCCGGCACTCGGCGCTCACCGACTGGGGTCTCGAGGCGGTGTCGATCGGCACGGGCGACACGATTCTCGACGTCGGATGCGGCGGTGGACGCACGGTGGCCAAACTCGCGGCGCGCGCGACGGCAGGCCATCTCCACGGCGTCGACTTCGCACCGGCGAGCATCGCCGTCTCGCGCCGGACCAACCGGCGCTCCATTGCGTTAGGCCGAGTGTCGATCGAACAGGCGTCGGTGTCGGCACTGCCGTTCGCAGCCGGTACGTTCGATCTGGCGACGGCCATCGAAACGCACTTCTGGTGGCAATCGTTAGGCGATGGGATGCGGGAGGTCGTGCGCGTGCTCAAGCCGGGCGGCACCCTCGTCGTCATCGCCGAGTTCTACAACGGCGGACGACACACCCGCTACGCGGAACGACTCGGCCATCTCACCGGCATGGCGGCGCTGGATGTCGCGCAACACCAGGCGATGCTCAGCGACGCCGGCCTCACGAACATTCGCGTCATCGAAGATGCGCGACGGGGTTGGTTGTGCGCGATCGGAACCAAGCCCTCGTGACGTGCGTCGCTGACCACTTCCTGCCGAGATTGCCAATGCGTCTGCGCCTCGGAGCAATTCTTGTTGCCGCACTCGCGGCGGCGCCGGTCCACGCCCAGTCGGCTGCGCCGCGCGATTCGTTGCTGAATCATCTGATCGGCCGCTGGGTGCTGCGCGGACCAATGGCCGGCACGTCCGTGGTCCACGACGTGACCTTCACCTGGGTGTTAGGCACGGAATACGTGGAGATGCACGAGATCTCGCGCGAGCGTGCGGCGGGCGGTGCGCCGGCGTACGAAGCCATCGTGTATTTGGGGTGCGACCCGAAGACGCACGAGTATGCGGCGATGTGGCTCGACAACACCGCGTACGGTGCGTTCGCCCCCGCCGGCATCGGCCACGCGATGGCCGCCGCCGACTCCATCCCATTCGTGTTCACGAGCTCTCCCACGAGCCGGTTTCACAACACGTTTGTGTACGATCGCGCGTCGGACAGTTGGGCATGGCACATGGACAACGACGATGATGGCGTGCGCCGGCCGTTCGCGCGTGTGACGCTCACACGTCAGTGATGCATCGGATCGTGATCATGGGCAATGCCGGCTCCGGCAACCTTTCCGCCTAACGCAGCAACGGTTAGCCTCCCAGGCCTGACGAGGAACCCGCATGGCTACGTTTGATGACAGCGGCATTCACTTCGAGTACACACTCGCGTCCCGCGTCGTACTCCCGCAGCCGCAGCCACAGATCGAACGGCGCACGATTCGCATCGACACGCCGTTGAGCGTGTTCAGTGCGACCGTACGCGCGACGGCACTCAACGGCGTCGCCAACACGGTCGATCACAAATGGCGCGCCGGCTTCATCCAAGAGATCAGCAGCTCCTCGCGGATCGGCCACTATGCGCCCGATGTTCGCACCGAAGACCGCATCTGGGAGGTGCCGAAGGACCAGCACCAACCGGGGAGACCCATCCGGGATTCTCGAGGCGGCGAGCTGCCTTACGATGGACATTCCGCGGATCTGACGCACGGCGTCATGGTCCCGATCGAGTCCGACGACAATCCGGTGCTCGAGTTGCCGCTCGACCTCGCCGTCGCGCATCAAAGCCGCACGCTGACGAACATCACGGGTGGTGATCGTTTCACCATCTGGCTCGCCGCCACCAAGGACGAACAGCCGCAGCGTCTCGTCATCCTGGGCCGAATTCATTGGCACGTCAATTGGCGAGCCGTCGTGTCATCGCCCAACAACACGGCGTTCGTCCCGCTCGTCCAACTCCCGGTCCACGATCGACCCCAGTTCGACATTGCGAGAGCGTTCGACCGCGGTCCCCTTCCGGTCGGCTATCCCCAGGACCTGACGGACATCGAGGGAAACGACTTCTTCTACCGGATCACGTATCACCGCGGGATCGAAATTCACCGCGGCGAAGTCGACAGCGATCCTGGCGAGCCTTCCGTGGCGCTGGCGAAGTTCCCAAAGAAGCTCGGCAAGGCGCAGTCGTGGTGGACGTAGCGTCTGCCTAACGAAACGCGGCTTACTCGCCCATGGCTTTGAGGATCACGCGCTTCGGGCGCCGGCCGTCCCACTCGCCGTAGAAAATGCGCTGCCAGGGTCCGAGGTCGAGGCGGCCGCCGGTGACCGGCACGATCACCTCGTGTCCGATGGTGAGCGAGCGCAAATGTGCGGCCGCGTTGTCCTCGCCGGTCTCGTTGTGGCGGTATCGCTTCGGGTCCCACGGCGCGATCGACTGCTCGAGCCAGTCGAGGATGTCCTGCCACAAGCCGGGCTCGTGATCGTTCACGAACACCGAGGCGGAAATGTGCATTGCGGACACGAGCACAAAGCCATCGGCGATGCCCGCCGCATCGCGGCACCGCTCGACGCGATCGGTGATGTCGATGATCTCTTGGCGCCGCTTGGTGTTGAACGTGAGGTAGTCGGTATGCGTCTTCATGGGGATCCGAGCGTGCGTGTGATTCCCGTTTGCGTCAGGAGGCTCGGCAGGCTGGCGGCGCCGCCGAGAATAGGTATGTTAGCGGGTCGCGGCGGAGCGTCTCAGAATGCCTGAGGCCGGCGTGCAACGCAATCGTGATCCCGTGGGCTGGGTCTACCGTGGACTCGTCGCCGTCGTGTTCATCGCGTTCGGCCTCGACAAGTTCGGCGGCGGCTCCGACAGCGAGTGGGTGCGGATCTTCGCGCGAATCGGGTTCGGGCAATGGTTCCGCGTCGCAACGGGCGTCATCGAGATCACGGGCGCCGTGCTCTACGTATTTCCGTGGACGCTGCGCGTCGGGACCGTGCTCCTCTCCGGCACCATGCTCGGAGCGATCCTCGCCCACTTCACCCGGCTCGGTGATCCGTTCTCGAGCATCATACCGGCCGCGCTGCTCGCCGCGGTCGTAATCGTTGCCCTGCGCGAACCGCCGGTGGACATCAAGCAACTCATGCAGTCTGGACGAGATCGGGCCCGTGCGCCCCACTGAGTGCGCCGCTGCTTACTCGTGCCTGAGGACGATGATCGGATCCAAGAGGTCCGTCGAAAAAAGTGTTCGTGATCGTTCGGTTTACGCGGCGTTGGCGCGTTGGGCGGCGCGCGGAGCGGTCATCGAGCGGTTGAGCATCCAGCGATACAGGAAGATGATGATCCCGATGAATGCGAGGACGCCCAACCATGGCGCGGGCTTGAACGATTCGGGCACCAGCGCAATGGGCGCTTCGGTGGTGAGCGCAACGATGAGGCCGGCATTCACCACGCCCCATACGCTCTCGCCCACGATCAATCCCGACGCCACGAGCGTCCCCAGTCGCTCGGCGCGCTCGGGGTCGGGCGTGTTGCGGGTGCGCCGCGCGTACCAGTGCGACAGAATCGCGCCGATGATGACGGCGAAGGTCGCGGACATCGGGAGGTAGATGCCGATGCCCACGGCGAGGGGCGGGATGTGGAGCTTGTGCATCGCGCCCAACGCTTCGTCGAGCAGAATGAGTGCGACGCCAACCAGCGCACCGACGCCGATCATGGTCCAGTTGAGCTGTCCGCCGATCACACCCGTTGCGAGCGCGGAGATGAGCGTGGCTTGCGGTGCGGGCAACGGGTTGTGCGCGAGGACGCCGACGTTGGCCGCGCCCGCGAATCCGTATGCTTTCGCGAGCAGGTTGAGCACCCACGGGACCACCGCGGCGCCGGCGCCCACGCCGACGATGAGCGCGATTTGCTGGCGCATCGGGGATGCGCCGACGAGCTGGCCGGTTTTGAGGTCTTGCAGGTTGTCGTTCGAGATCGTCGCGCACGCGAACACGATGGCGGTGATGAAGAGCGCGAACGCGACGAGGGCGGGCCGATTGTCGGCTGTCGGCCTAACGGCGAGCACGAGAATCGATGCGCACACGACGATGGACAGGATGCCTACGCCGGAGATCGGGCTGTTGGACGCGCCGATGAGTCCCGCCATGTAGCCGCAGATGCCGGCGATGACGAATCCGACGATGATGACGAACGGCACCGCGATGATCGTAAGGAGCACCGCGTTGTGGGCGAGCACCGTGGAACGGGCGAACGTGAACGCGAGGCAGCCGGCGATCACCGCACAGGCCGCGGCGAGCGCGAAGATCCAGGACGGGGCGAGGTCGCGATCGCGATCGTC
>DASYXE010000477.1:0-2654 GCA_035935375.1 Gemmatimonadaceae bacterium
ATCTCGTGGGCACCGTTGCCGACTCGACCGGAAAGCTGCTCCCCGGCGCGCACGTGACGTTGTGGGGATCGTCTACCGCGACGACGAGTACGGACGGACGCTTCTACCTCGACTCGCTCCCCTCGGGGACAGCCACCGTGGAATCGCAGTACCTGGGCTTCGAGCCCGTGAGGCAGGTGGTCGATCTCGCGACCGCTCGCACCGACACCGTTCGCTTCACCATGAGCAAGCCAGTGCGGGTCCTCGCCGCGGTCAAGGTCGAGAGCAAGGCGGGCCTCATGCGGTACCACGTGTTTGACCAGCGCCGAAAGAACGGCGTCGGCCATTATTACACCGCCGACGACATCGCCAAGGCCCGGCCGCTCGTGCTGTCGGACTTCTTTTACATGGTACCCGGGGTGCGGGTGGTGCCCGTATCCGGGGCTGACTTCGCGCTCGTCTCGACGCATGGGGGCGACATCGCCGATCAGTGCAGCCCGGCGATCTGGATCAACGACGCGCAACTGCATCAGGGCGGCCTCAACGAAATGGTCCGGCCCGAGAATATCACCGGCATCGAAGTCTACGATGCGTCGAACGCGCCGCCGAAATACCGCGTCGGGCAGTGCGGCGTCATCATCATCTGGACCAGATGACCGTCGCCTAACGGAACAGTCAGGCGTCCAGCCGGAAGCCCGCCACGTAGAGCAGGGTGAGCGCCGTCTTGGCGTCGACGATCTCGCCGTCGCGAACCATCGCCAGCGCCCGCGACAGCGGCATCACAAGGTTCTCCACGAACTCATCCGCCTCCGGGCGAGCCGCGCCGCGCGACAGGCCGGATGCCATGAACGCGTGGATGCGCTCGTCGGTGAAACCCGGCGTCGTGAAAAAGGTGTACACATGGTCCAGCCGTTCCGCGGTGCAGCCGGCTTCCTCGAGCAGCTCGCGCCGGGCGCACGATTCGGGCGACTCCCCTGGCTCGAGCCGTCCCGCGGGACACTCGATCACGAAGCCCTCGGCGGCGTAGCGGTACTGGCGGATGAGCAGGATCTGCGGATCGTCGGCGGCCGGATCGCTCAGGAAAGGAAGCACCAGGCTCGCGCCCGGATGCCTGACCATCTCGAGCTCCCCCGTCGAGCCATCGGGAAAGCGAACGACATCGAGATCGAGATTGATGACGCGGCCCGTATACTGCCGGGTCGATGACATCCGACCGGGATCAGCCATGCGTTAGTCGGTGGAAATTTCGACGCCGTCGGCGCCGTACTCGAGCAGCGGGCCGATCTCCATCGCCGCGACCGGCGCTCTGACCTGCGACGCATCGCCCACCACGACCACCTGCAGTGCGTCGGGATGCAGGTACTGCACGGCTGCGCCCTGGACGTCCGCGATGGTCACCGCGCGCACCGCGTCGCGATACGTGTCGAAGTAGTCGATGGGAAGATCGTATGCGACGAGCGCGGCGAGGGCCCGCGCGATCGCGTCGGTCGTTTCGTACTTGATCGGAAACACGCCGCCCAGATAACTCGTCGCCAGCGACAGCTCGTCGGCCGTGATGGGCGCCGAGCGAATGCGATCGATCTCCTTTAGCACCTCGCGCGCCGCGTCGGCGGTGACATCGCTCTCGACCGCCGTCGATGCGACGAACGGCCCGGCGCCGCGGCGCCATGCGAATCCGGAGAATGCCGCATACGTGTAGGCGTGTTCTTCGCGCAGGTTGAGGTTGATGCGCGACGAAAACAGTCCGCCTAACACCGCGTTCATGACGAGCACCGGAAAATAGTCCGGGTGCGCGCGCGGCAAGCCGATGTGTCCGATGCGCAGCTCCGACTGCGGCGCGTCCGGCTTGCGCACCAGGTGCACGGCGCGCGTGGTGCGAGCCGGCGCCTCCGACGGCGGTGCGCCGCGGACGGCCGTTCCGTCCCAGTCGCCGAGCATGCGGCGCGCGAGGTCGCGTCCTTCGTCGACGCTCAGATCGCCCACGAGCACCAGCGTGGATCCGCGCGGGCGGTACCGCTCCATGTAGAATCGGCGGACATCGTCGCGCGTGAGTGTCGCCACCGTGTCCGAGCCGCCTTCCTCCGGACGCGCGTAGCGGGACATCGGGTCGTAGACGAACCGTGCGAACATTTCGTCGGCGAGGCCGCGCGGCTCCGTGCGCATTTGCAGCAGGTCGGCCAGGCGTTCGGCGCGCAGCCGGGCGATGTCGCGCTCCGGAAACGACGGCGCCAGCACCAGCTCGCCGAGGAGCGCGAGCGCGGGCTCGAGATGCGCGCGCAGCACCGTCACACCGACGTTTCCCGTGTCCCAGTCGGCGCCCGCGAACACGCCGGCGCCTAACCGCTCGAACTGCTCGGTGAGCGCGTTGCCGTCCCGGCGCATCGTCCCCTCGAGCAAGCCCCGCGCCGCGAGGTTCGCCACGCCGTCGCGCCCCGCGGGTTCGGCCGACGCACCCGCGTCGACCAGCAGCAGCGCCGTCACCACCGGCAGCATCCGCACCGGCGCGACGATGACGCGCAGCCCGTTGTCCAGCGAGGCGATCTCGAAGCGCGGAAACCGGTACGGCTTGGGCGGCGCGGCGACGGGCCGCGCGGGCGAATTGCCTAACGCGATCGGCGTGCCGGTCACCGCATCGCTCCGCTGGCGGCCTCGGCCTCGTCGGGCTGGCCTTCGTC
>DASYXE010000478.1:0-2734 GCA_035935375.1 Gemmatimonadaceae bacterium
AACGCGATCCCACGGAGTGGCTTGTCCTTGGGACACGACGTGGGAAGGAAGGGTTGCGTGCGGCGCCTCTGGCCCGGCCTTCGTCGCCAGGCGGCGCGCACGGCCGCTTCCCGGCCCTCAGACTTCCTGCATGAGCTCCCGCTCATACGCGCCGAGCACATCGGCTCGGCTCAGCATGCCCACGATCCGGGGATGCGCCTCACTCATTACTACCGGAATCACGTCGATCGCGCGCGCGTTCATTTTGCGCAGCGCTTCGGCGAGGGAATCGGAAGGCAGCACGATCTCCGTCGGAGCGGCCAGGTCGGCGGCGAGCACCACGCCCGCGAGTGCCCCGCGATCCAGCATCGCCTGCCGCAACCCGTCGTACGTGATGACGCCGAGCAGGATGTCATCGACATCGACCACCGGCAGCGTCGGATAGCGCGTGCGCCCCGCCGCGGCGATCACGTCCGCCAGCGTATCGGATGGCCGCACCACGATCGGATGCGTCTCGAGAGCTTCCGCCGTGCGAATGCGGTGCATGAGCGCGCGGTCGGCGCCGTGTGCGAGATGCTCGCCGCGCCGCTCGAGCCAACCATCGTACAATCCGTACGGCGCGCACTTGCGGGCCACGGCAAACGCGATGACGGACACGAGCATCAGCGGCGGCACCAGCTGATAGTCGTTGGTCATCTCGAACACCATGAAGATGGCCGTGATCGGCGCGCGATTCGCGCCCGCGACGAGGCCCGCCATGCCGACGAGTGCCCAGGCTTCCGGGTGCAGTCCGAAATTCGGGAACCCGAGGTGGGCGATACGGCCCATGGCTCCGCCCAACGCGGCACCGATGAACAGCGTGGGTGTGAACACACCGCCCGAGCCGCCGGAACCCAGCGTGACCGCGGTCGCCACCGACTTGGCGAGCGCGATGCCTAACAACAAGTACCACGCGATCCCGCCGAAGATCGGCGTCGGAATCGCGAGGTGCCCGTTGCCGACGAGCAGGCCGCTGGACGCATACACGATGAGCCCGACGATCAGGCCGCCGAACACCGGCCGCAGCCAGCGCGGACCGCGCGCGGCCGCGAACGCCGACGCCGTCGCGAAAAAGGTCCGCGTATAGAACGCCGACCACAGTCCGCACACGACGCCTAACAGAGGATAGAACAACAGGATCGCCGCGGGCCGGATCGTCCCGTACGACGGAATAGGGAACGCGGGGTGCGAGCCAAGGAACGGCCGCACGGTGAGGGCGCCGGCCACGCACGCGATGACCACCGGACTGAACGCCCCGATGGAGAACGAGCCGAGGACCTCCTCGAGCGCGAAAAACGCGCCGGCGAACGGCGCGTTGAACGCGGCAGCGATGCCCGCGCCGGCCCCGCAGCCGACGAGAATCTTGAGCCGTCGCTGCTGGAACCGGAGCCCTTGCCCGATGACCGATCCGATGCCGGCGCCCAACACCGCCGTCGGACCCTCGCTGCCGGCCGAGCCCCCTGAGCCTAACGTGACCGCCGACGCCAGCGTGCGCACCAGGATGTGCCGCCACCGCAGCACGCCGCCCCGCTTGGCCACCGACAGCTGGACGTCGGATACGTTCTGCCCCTCGGGGATCCGGCGCACCACGGCCCACGCGGCCCACAGGCCCAACGCGGTGAGCACAGGCCGATACGCCACGTGCGTCGTCACGTGCAGCCGCGCTCCGATCACCACGATGAACAGGTCGTACGCCGCGTCGATCAGGTGATAGAATCCGACGACGCCTAACCCGGCGCCCACGCCGATGACCAGCGCGAAGCCCATCAGCAGCGCGCCTTCGTCCCAGCCGGTGCGCGCGAAGAGCGTGACCACCCGCGCCCACGGCGTCTCGAGGCGAGACAGCAGCGCCTCGCGCAACGGGATCGCGCGTGTGCGCTCGGATCGCCCGCGCGTCACCGGGCGGCCGCCGTCTCGAGCTCGGTCCGGAGCCGCCGGTAGCTGTCGTATCGCTCCGATGTCACCGCACCGGCGTCGACGGCGAGCCGCACCGCACACCCCGGTTCATCGCGGTGTCGGCAGTCGCGAAACCGGCAGTCGGCCACGAACCGACGAAACTCCGGGAAGCATTGATCCAGCTCTCGCGGTGCAACGTTCCACACGCCCACCTCGCGCAACCCCGGGGTGTCCATCACGTAGCCGCCATCCGGCAGCGGATGCATCGTCGCGCTTACCGTGGTATGGCGCCCCTTGTCCACTGACCGGCTGATCTCACCCACGCGCAGGGAGAGCCCCGGATACATGGCGTTGAGCAGCGATGATTTGCCGACGCCCGACGGCCCGGTGAACGCGGACACCTGCCCGCGCAGGACCTCGTGCAGCGCCTCGAGCCCTTCGCGCTGCATCACGCTCGTGCCGTGCACAGGATATCCCGCCGCGGCATACGATGCGAACGCGGCGCGGGCGTCGCCCGCCACGAGATCGGCCTTGTTGATCACGATGCGGGCGGGCACGCCGTTCGCCGCGGCGATGACGAGAAACCGGTCCAGCATTCCGGCGTTAGGCGTGGGGTGCGCGGCCGCGAACACCACGACCACTTGGTCGACGTTCGACGCCACGACGCGTTCGCCGTGCGCACCGCCCGGCGCACGCCGCGCCAGCCGCGAGCGGCGCGGCAGGATGTCGGCAATCGCCCACGTCCCGTCGCGCGCGTCGCGCTCGAGCTCCACCTCATCACCGACGACGAGCTTGAGCGACTCGCCCTGCTTGAGTCGTC
>DASYXE010000479.1:0-2635 GCA_035935375.1 Gemmatimonadaceae bacterium
TCCGCTTTCACGACCGACGCGCCCGGGGCGAGCCGTCCGTAGAGCTGCAGCCAGTAATCGTTCCGCTGCGTCGCCCAGTCCTTGTGGCCGAACTCCAGCTCGGCGCCCGCGCTCAAGGGAATGAATACGTCCACGGGCCCATACTGGAGCCCGGTGAAATCGCGCGGCGCCACACCGACGATCGCGAAGCGGCGCGACCCGATCTCGAGCGTTGTGCCTATCGCGTCGGTCGCGCTGCCGAGCTCGCGTTGCCAGAAGCCGTGCGTTACGACTGCCACGTCCGCGCCCGACGGCGGCTGGTCCTCGTCCGCGGCGAAGAACCGTCCCAGCGCCGGACGCGCGCCCGTGAGGGCGAGGTACGAGGGCGTCACGAACATCACCCGGATCTTCCGCGCCGCATCCCCCACGCCTAACGACGCATCCTGCGGCGACTCGGCGGCGCCCACGGCCGCGAACGCCGGCACGTGGTCGCGGTAGTCGGTGTACGCCGGATAGCTGAGCGTCGAGTTTCGGTCCGGTTGGCCGGCAAACGTGCGCACTTCGCCGATCGACACGACGCCGACCGGGTCCACGACGCCCGACAGCGGGTGCAGCAATACGCGGTCGATGATGCCGAACATGGTTGCGTTCGCGCCGATGCCCAGGGCGAGGCTCACGACCACGGCGATCGTGAACCCCGGCGCGCGCCGCAGCTGCCGCACCGTGTACGACAGCTCGTGTCGCACGCCGTCGAGGCGCTCGAGCAGCGTGAGCCGCCCGTCGCGCGTCCGCGCCGCCCGAACCATCAGCGCTCGCCCTTCCGCCATCGAGCCAAATCGTCGAATGGCCTCGGCCCGCGCGTCCTCGGGCGGCATGCCCAACGCGATCAGCGTCTCGATGCGCCGCGCGAGATGGAACTGGATCTCGTCGTCCGTTTCGGCCATCGAGCGATCCGGTCGACGAACCGCCAGGCGGAAAAGGCGGCGGACGCGTGCGGGTAAGCCGGAGGACATGGCGCTCTCGTTAGGCGGGTTGGGAGAGAATCGCGCTCACCGTTCGGGCGTACCGATTCCAGTCGGCCGTCTCGGCCTTGAGCTGGGCGCGTCCGGCCGGCGTGAGGTGGTAGTACCGCGCGCGCCGATTGTTGTCGGTCACGCCCCACTCGGCCGCCACGAGACGACGCGCCTCGAGCCGGTACAGCGCCTGATACAGAGCGCTGTCCACCACGTCGAGGTTGCCGTTCGCGCGACCCTCGATCCAGGCGGTGATCTCGAAGCCGTGCATGGGCGACGCGACGAGCGCGCGAAGGACCAGCACGTCCAGGGTGCCGCGGAGCACGGCCAGCGGTTGCGTCATCGATGAATCCGGAGGACGACGGGGCCGCCGTCAGGCGACGGCGGCCGGCTCTCCATACAGGTTCTGTAAGGAGTAGCGGAGCTTCGGGCCAGCGTCAAGCCCAGGAGCCTACTCTGCCCGCAACGCCGTGAGTGGATCGAGCCGCGCCGCGCGCCGCGCGGGAATCCAGCACGCCACCAGCGACGCGCCCGCCAGCACGGTCGCACCCACGACAAAGGTCACCGGGTCGAAGGGCCCGACGTTGAACAGCAGCCGCGCGATCGCCGCGCCCGCGCCTGCCGCCGCCACCGCCCCGATCACGATGCCGCCGCCCGCGAGCCGCAACCCGTCCCGCACCACCAGCCGCGACACATCGCCCGGCCGCGCGCCCAACGCAACGCGCACGCCGAGCTCCGGCGTCCGTTGGGCCACCGCATACGACAACACGCCGTACAGCCCGACGACCGCCAGCACCAACGCCGCTCCCGCGAAACCCGTGAGCAGCCACACGAGAAACCGGCGCGTCGCCACCGAGCGCGACACCACCTCGCCGAGCGTCGTGCCGCCGAACACGGGCAGACCCGCGTCCACCGACCAGATCGTGCGCTGCATCGCATCGACCATCGCGTGCGGATCGGCCGTCGTCCGCACGATGAACACCGCGAACTGCGTCGCGCCGCTCTGGAGTTGAAAGGCCGAGCCGTAAATGGTCGGCTGTACCGCGGCGTCGAGGCCGCCGATCCGCACGTCCCCAACCACGCCGACGATCGTGAGCGGCCGTCCGCCCCACCGCACCACGCGGCCCACGGCGTCTCCGTTAGGCCAGTACGCGCGGGCCATGCTCTCGTTGATCACCGCCGACCATGGCGCGTTCGGCAGATCCGCCGGCCCGAATGTCCGGCCACGCAGCAGCGGGATGCGCATGACGTGGAAATAGTCGTCGCCCACGAGCGCGTTCGCCGCCCAATGAAACTCGTTCGGGTCACGCCCATCCACCGTGAACCCGATCTGGCGCTCGTCGGCTATCGGCAGGTGTGTCGTGAAACCCACCGCCACGGCGCCAGGCAGCGCCCGCAGCTGCTCGAGAATCGCGCGCTCCGCCGTGCGCCGCTTGTCGTCGCTCGCGTACCGGCTGTAGTCGAACGTGGTCCGCGCCACGACCACGCCGCTCGGGTCGAACCCCGGCGACACGTCGAGCACGCGGATCAAGCTGCGCAAGAGCAGCCCCGCGCTCACGACCAGCACCATGGCACTCGCCGCCTCCAGTACCACGAGCGCGCTCCGCAGGCGATGGCGTGCCCGACCGCCGCCGACGTCCCGC
>DASYXE010000480.1:0-2832 GCA_035935375.1 Gemmatimonadaceae bacterium
CGGGACATCACCACGCCGTTCGCTCCTATCACACCCGGGACATCGGACACGAACACCAGCTCATCCGCGTCGAGCGCCACGGCGATCGCCGCCGCCGCATCGTCGCCGTTCACGTTGAGCGCGCGCGACACGCCCGCCGCCGCGTCGAGATCGCGGGCGAGCGGCGACACCACCGGCAGATACGAGCCCGCCAGGACGTGGCGCAGCAGCGCCGCGTCGACCCACGCCGGCTCGCCGACCATCCCGAGGTCCGCGTCGCCGAGACGGCGTGCGCCCAACAGGCCCGCGTCTTCTCCCGACAACCCGATCGCGGGAACCCCCGCTGCCGTTAGGCGCGCGACGAGCTCCTTGTTCACACCGCCCGAGAGCGCCATGCGGATCGTGTGGATGTCCGCCTCGCGCGTCACCCGCCGCCCCCGCACGAACTCGGCGGGGGCGCCGAATGCGCGTTGCAGCGCGGACACCTGGTCGCCGCCGCCGTGCACGACGCACAGCGACGCCGGCGCCGCCCGCCACGCCGCATGCATCAGCGCCGGCAGCCGCGCGTCGTTCTGCGCGCGGCCGCCGAATTTGATCACGCGCATCACGCCGGCAGTCCCATCGCTTCGTCCAGCCCGACGAGCAGATTGCCGTTCTGGATGGCCTGTCCCGCCGCGCCCTTGACCAGATTGTCGATCGCCGCGACGACGATCACCATCGGCTGGCGTACGCTGGCCGCCGCGTGCGCGGTGATGCGAGCGACGTTGCGGTGCACCACGTCGCGTAGCGCCGGCACGTCGTCGGTGATCTCGACGAACGGCTCGGAGGCATAGTGTGCGCGCCAGAGATTGAGCGGATGCTCGAGCGGCTCGGCCAGCGGTACCGTGATGGTCGCCAGAATCCCGCGCGCCACCGGCAGCAGGTGGGGCGTGAACACGAGATCGGCGTCGCAGTCCAGCGCCCGCATCACGGCGCGCATCTCCGCCAGGTGCCGATGCGTGTTGCCTAACGCATACGGCCGGTAGTCGCCGCTCACTTCCGCGAACATCAGGTCCTGCCGCGGCGTGATGCCCGCGCCGGTCACCCCGCTCGCCGCCACCACGCTCACACATCCGCCGGGCGCGATGAGCCCCCGCACGAGGAGCGGCAAGAGCGCGAGCAGCACGGCAGTCGGATAACAGCCCGGATTCGCGACCACGCTCGCCGCGCGCACCTGGTCGCGCGCGAGCTCGGTGAGGCCATACGGCACCGGCGTCGCGCCGCCCGCCGTGCCGGGCCGCAGGTCCGCGGATAGGTCCACCACCTTCGCGCCTGCCCCGTGCGCCGCGTCGACCCAGCGCCGCGACGCACCGTGCGGCAACGCACTGAACACCAGCTGCGCGCGATCGAGCGGCGCATGGTCGTGCGCCAGGAACGTGACCGACCGGTTTCCGAATCGCGCCGTCGTCCCGCGCTGCTCGTTCGCACTGGCGAACATCAACTCGGTTCCGGGATGCCGCACCAGCAGCGCGCACAACTCGCGCCCCGCATAGCCGCTCGCCCCGAGTACACCCACAGAGACTTTATGCACAAGCTATGCATAAACAAGCATCCAGGTGCTGTCAATGCCGCGCCCCACGCGCCCCATCGCTCCGACGAGCCCTGGCAGCACGCGCCCGGTCTGCTGTATCCTCAGGCATGGCGAACAAGCGCGACCGACAAGCCACCATCCGCGAGCTCATCGAAGGACGTCCCGTCGAGAGCCAGGAAGAGCTCCGCAAGCTCCTGCTCCACCGCGGCTGGGACGTCACGCAGTCCACGCTCTCGCGCGACCTCCGCGAGCTGCGCATCGCGCGCGTGCCGTTGCCCGACGGCGGCGCCCGCTATGCCGTCGCGGCAACGGCCGACGACGAATCGCCCCGCCTCGACGCCCTCCTCCCACACTTCTTCACCCACATCGACGGCGTCGGTGAGCTCATCGTGCTCCACACCCTGCGCAGCGGCGCCCAACCGATCAGCGAAGCGCTCGACGCCGAAGAGTGGCCGGAAATCATCGGTACCATCGGCGGCGAGGACACGGTCCTCATCATCTGCCGCTCGGCAACCGCGAGAGAAAAAGTCATCCGCCGCCTCAAAGCGCTCGCCGAAGCCTGATCCCTCGCCACATTCCGCTCCACGGTCACATGTCTTGACGCCTCCCGCGCGCCAGAGTAAATATGCACGGGCATAGCATATTTATCCTGACCCGCCGGAGCCGTCATGATGCGTACGATCGCCCTCGCCTACTCGGGTGGACTCGACACCTCGATCATTGTCCCGTGGCTGCGCGAGCACTACGGGGCGCGCATCATCTGCGTCGCCGCCGACATCGGACAGGGCCAGGAGCTCGCGGGCGTCCGCGAGAAAGCCATCGCGTCGGGCGCCGCCGAGTGCTACGTCGAAGATCTCCGCCACGAATTCGTCACCGAGTACGTCTGGCCCACCCTGCGCGCCGGTGCGGTCTACGGACGCAAGTACCTCCTCGGCACGTCCATGGCGCGCCCGCTCATTGCGAAGCGCCAGGTAGAAGTCGCGCGCGCCGTGAACGCCGATGCGCTCGCGCACGGATGCACCGGCAAGGGCAACGACCAGGTCCGCTTCGAGCTGACGTACGCGGCGTTTGCTCCGGACCTGCCCGTCATCGCGCCGTGGCGCGAATGGAATATCCGCAGCCGCGAGGACGCACTCGCCTACGCCGCCGCGCACCATGTGCCCGTCACCGCCACGCGCGACAAGATCTATTCGCGTGACCGCAACATCTGGCACGTGTCGCACGAAGGCGGCGTGCTCGAGAACCCGGCGTCGGTGCCGCCCGACGATCTGTTCTTGCTCACC
>DASYXE010000481.1:0-1662 GCA_035935375.1 Gemmatimonadaceae bacterium
ACACTACAGGTTTAACATTAAGCGTCTCAAACGCTTGGCCGCGAAACGTTCCCCAACTGCATCGCGCGCGCGGCAATTCACACTGTGCTCTGGCTCCAAACGCCGGCAATCGACATGTTGCAGAGTATTCCACCCGCGCACCACTCGTGATGTCGTGACCGCTCCCGTCATCGTGCCATCCGGTTCGCGCGTCGTGCGTGCCGCGTGCCCGCACGATTGCCCCGACACATGCGCCATGCTCGTCACCGTCGAGAACGGACGGGCCGTGCGCGTCGCCGGCGATCCCGACCATCCATTCACGCAAGGATTTCTCTGCGCGAAAGTGAATCGATACGTCGAGCGCACGTATCACGCCGACCGCCTTACGCAGCCGCTGCGGCGTGTCGGGCCCAAAGGGCGCGGACAATTCGAGCCCATCTCCTGGAACGATGCGCTCGACGCGATCGCCGCTCGCCTTACGGAGATCGCGCGATCCGCCGACGGACCGCAAGCCATTCTTCCCTATTCGTACGCCGGAACGATGGGCCTCGTGCAAGGCGCGTCGATGGACCGCCGCTTCTTCCATTTACTCGGCGCATCGAAGCTCGATCGCACCATCTGCTCGATGGCCGGCACGGTCGGCATGCGCATGACCGTCGGCGCGAACGTTGGCGCCGATGCCGAAGGCATTCCGGAAAGCGATCTCGTGCTCCTGTGGGGCACGAACACGCTCACATCGAATCCGCATCTGTGGCCATTCGTGCTCGAGGCGAACCGCCGCGGCGCGCCGATCATCGCCATCGATCCGCTGCGCACGCGCACCGCCCAACAGTGCGACGAGTGGATGCCGATTCGACCCGGCACCGATGCGGCGCTCGCACTCGGCATCATGCACGTGTTGTTCGCCGACGATCTCGTCGACCGCGACTACATGGAGCGATACACGCTCGGCGAAGCGCAACTGCGCGTGCGTGCCGCCGAGTATTCGCCCGAGCGCGTCGCCGGCATCACCGGGCTAGCCGCATCGCGCATCGTCGACCTCGCCCAACGCTACGGTCGCGCGCGCGCCGCGTTCATTCGCGTGAACTATGGATTGCAACGCCACGCCGGCGGCGGCATGGCGGTGCGCACCATTGCCTGCCTCCCCGCCATCACGGGCCACTGGCGACGCGCCGGCGGCGGCGTGCAGCTCTCCACCAGCGCGAACTTCACGTTCGACCGCGCGACGGTCGAGCGACCCGATCTGTCCCCGCCGGTCCGCACCGTCAACATGATCCGGTTAGGCGAAGCACTCACCCGCCCCGACGCCGGCGTCGGCGGTCCGCCCGTTCGCGCGCTCGTCGTCTACAACTCGAATCCCGCCGCCGTCGCGCCCGATCGCAACATGGTCCTCAAGGGCCTCGCGCGATCCGACCTGTTTACCGTCGTCCTCGAGCACTTCCAGACCGACACCGCCGACTGGGCCGACATCGTGCTGCCCGCCACCACGCAGCTCGAGCATTGGGATCTGCACCTGTCGTACGGGCACCACTACGTCGCACTCAATCAACCGGCCAGTCCCCCGGTCGGCGACGCGAAGCCTAACAGTGAGATCTTCCGGTTGCTCGGTGCACGCATGGGCCTCGACCACCCGGTGATGCGCGACGATGACCAGACGCTCATTCGCCAGGCGCTCGACGGCGG
>DASYXE010000482.1:0-3251 GCA_035935375.1 Gemmatimonadaceae bacterium
CGTGCTCGTGCAAAGTGAGTTCTACCTCGGCAACCCGCAGAACGGCATTGCGCCGTTCGACTACAACAAGATGTTAGGCACACTGCCCGACTTGTTCGCGTTCAATGGGCGGCCCGCGCAGTATCAGGCCGCGCCGATTCACGTGCCCAGCGGCGAGCTCGTTCGCTTTCACGTGGCGAACGCCGGGCCGACACACCCGTGCGCGTTTCACGTCGTGGGCGAGCAGTTCGACACCGTGTACCTCGGCGCGCCGCCGGGGAGCGCCATCCATGGCGTGCAAACCTTCGGAGTGGCGCCCGGCGGCGGCATGATCTTCGAGATGCGCGCCGACAACCCCGGCGAATTCGTGTTCGTGAACCACGCCTTCGGCCATGGTCAGAAGGGCGCGATCGGCACGCTTATCGTCGACGCCTGAGCGGGCCCGTGCACACGCTCGTTAGGCGGTACATCAAGACGGCGATCGGCTTCCTCGCCGTTGGGCTGGCGATCGGCGGATGGTTGATCGTCCGCCGCGATCTCTTCGGACGCCCGCCCGGCGAGTACGAGGTGAGCGCGCACACGCACGCGATCTTCGTCGGCTTCGTGATGATGATGATCCTGGGCGTGGCGCTATGGCTGTTCCCGCGGCCCGACAAGACCGATACGCGCTACCGTCCCGCACTCGCCGAGGCCGCGTATTGGCTGGTCACGGTCGGCACTGCCGTGCGCATCGCAGGCGAGTTGCTGCACTCGTCGATCGACGCCGCGTGGCTCCGGTGGGCCATCGTCCTCGCCGGACTCACGGGGATCGGCGGGTTCGGCGTATTCTTCTATACCATGTGGTCACGGATTCGCGGCGTGGGCAGCCAGGTCCGCGAATCGCGCGGCGAGCGCTTTTGACACCAAGCGCGTCGCCCGGGTCGCGCACAATGACACCGGTATATCGCAAGCTAGCCAATACCTCCCGCGTGCACGTCGCGCCGGGGGCGGGCCGAGCGTTGCGTTAGGCACTGGGCGACCCACCAACCTCTCCCCGCCACGCCGGTCAGTGGCGGCCGGCCCGCTCGCGATAGTATTGGCCGTTCGGGTCCGGCGGCTTCGCCGTGCGGTTTGTTCGGCGTTTCTCGGCGAGTCACGCGCAGTCTGCATCGTGGGATACCGACCGAGCAGCATCGGCGCACCTCAAGTCGCGATGTCTTTTCCCCGTCGTGCGGCGAAAGCGTTGGCGTGATTGTTCACCGGCTCGACATCGACGCGCCCTTTGCGGAGACCGATGCGGCGCGAGCCGCATGGGAACATTGGGGCAGCAGCTCGAAGCCGCCGCGTCAACAGAGCATCGTCCTCGTATCGCGGCGCGGCAGTGTCACCCACTTTCGCATCGGGCACTTGCCCGCTGCGACCGCACCGCAGCCGCGTGATCGACTGATCCAGATCCGAGAGCGTTTGGCGTGCGTGCTCGAGCAATCCATCGCGATCGACTTCCGCCGATGAAAGGGAAGCCACGCAGTTGAACCATCGTGTTGTCCGCCGCATTCTCCGTGCTGCTCACCGCTCTCGTGACGCCCGTGGGCGTGACAGCCACGCGCGGCAGATACGCCTCACGAGCTCCGCAACACCTCCAACGGATCGAGCCGCGTCGCGCGTCGCCCCGGCACGTACGCAGCCACGACCGCGACGACCAGCAACAGCCCGATCACCGCGCCGAACGCGATCGGATCGGTCGTGCTCACGCCGAACACGAGTGCGGACATCACTCTCGTTAGGAGCAAACTCAGGACGACCCCGATCGCGATGCCGGCCAGCGACAGTCGCAGTCCTTCGCCAACCACCAGGCCGAGCACGTCGCTCCGTTGGGCGCCAAGCGCCACGCGCACGCCGATTTCACGCGTGCGTTGCGTGACGAGGTAGGACACGATCCCGTACACACCGAGCGTGGCCAACACCAGCGCCGCGCCGGCGAACGCGACGATGATGAAGAGCGTGAAGCGCTGATCGGCCACTGACGTCGCGACGACGCGATCTATGGTACGCGCTCGAACCGCCACATCGGGACGCACCTCGTGCACGATGCGTCTGATCGACGCGATCACCGATGAGGGATCGCCCCTGGTGCGAACGGCGAGCGACAGCGGCCAGTACGTGCGCAGGCGTTGCGGGTAGTACGCATAGAAAGTCGGTGGCGGCGCCGCGGCGAGGCCATCGTCGTGCACGTCACCGACCACGCCGATGACGGTGAACGATCGCCAATCCGTGTCCATGTTGCCGAACGCGACGATTTTGCCAATCGGGTTTTCGCCCGGCCACGACTGGGCGGCGAAGCGTTGGCTCACCACGGCGAACGGCTGGTGTTCGATGCCGTCGCGCAAGTCGAACAGGCGCCCCTGCTTGAGCGGTATGCCTAACGCCTTGAAGTAGTCGCCGTCGACGACCACGTAGTTGGCGTGCCCCTTTCGCGACGCCGGGAAGGTGAGCCAGGCGTCGAACGTCATCGAGTCCGTCGGCGCGTCGAGCATCAAGTAGCCGCCATCGGGCGGGGAGTTCGCGATGGGCACGCCCGTCCCTCCCCCAACCGCGCTCACGCCGGGCAGCGCTCGCACGCGATCGATCAGCGTGTTGTAGTAGTCGAGTCGCTGCTGTTGATCCGCGATCGACGGCGTTGCGTCGATCACAATGACATGATCCGTGCTGAAGCCCGGATCGACGCGCAGCAACTTGAGAAAGCTGCGTCCAAGGAGCGCCGCGCCACTCAGCAGGACGACCGTCAGCGAAACCTGGGCGACGACCGTGGCGCGACGGAGCGCGGCCCCCGACGCCGCCACGGTCCGCGAGTTGGCCGTGAGCGCCTCGCGCACCTCGTGGCCGGCGATGCGCGATGCCGCCATGCCGCCGAGCGCCAGAGACAGCAGCGCCGCGACGGCCGCCGTGAACGCCAGCACCTGCCAGTCGACCATGATCTCACCGGCGCGCGGCAGCGCCGACGCCGGCGCCAGGACCACGAGCCTGACGGCGACCACGGCCAGCCAGACGCCGACGAACGCGGCCAATCCCACCAGCACCGACGACTCGACCAACACCTGCCTAACGAGTCGAGCCGGCGCGGCGCCGAGCGCGACGCGCACGGCGAGCTCGCTGCGCCGCACCACCAGTCGCGTGGTCATCAAATTGAGCGCGTTCGCCAACCCGATGAGCAACAGGAACGCCGAGGCGCCCAACAACATGAAGAGGCGCGGGCGCACGTCACCCACCATCTGGTCGCGGAGTCCGACGAGCAT
>DASYXE010000483.1:0-21161 GCA_035935375.1 Gemmatimonadaceae bacterium
ACAGCATGGCGCTCTCGCTCGGTTTGGAGAAGAACGGCACACCGCCGCAACGCATCGAGACCAAAGCCGCGTGCACCATCGACAAGGTCGGCGACGGATTCAAGGTCACGACGATGGTGCTCACGGTACGCGCCAAGGTGGCGAACATCGACGCCCCGACGTTCCGCAAGATCGCCGACGCCACGAAGCAGGGTTGCCCGGTATCCGGCGCGCTCAAGGGCAACGTCGCGATCGATCTGAACGCCAGCCTCGAGACTTGATCTGCCCCGCCTAACGGGCCGACGATCATCCCTGCTGGGGCGGCTGTTCGGTGTCTGGCTCGGCAGGGATGGTCGGCGGCGCGGTTTCCACCGTCGTGATCGTTCCCGACGCATCGCCCAGATTGACCTTCGACTGCCGGACGCGCCACGGCAGCGCGCTCAGCTCCAGGCGGATCGTGCGGCTCGCGCGATTTTCCGACTCGAGCCGCGTCGCATGCGCCGCCAGGAGGTCGCTCCGGGTCACGATGCCCACCATGCGGTTCGGATCGGTGCGCGTCACGACCGGGAGCCGCCCGACGCCCTGGCGCACCATGTGGTCCGCGGCCTGCCGCACGGTGTTGTCCGCGAAGATCACCACCGGCGGCCGCTTGACCACATCGCGTACCGTCGCGTCGATGGGCAGCTCGAGATCCAACAGATCGCCGCGGCCGACTACGCCCAACAGATTGCCGTCCTTGTCCACCACCGGAAAGCCCTGGTGGCGCGATTCGTCCTCGCGCGATGCCATCCAGTCGCGCACTTCCTCGACGGCGTTGTCCGCGTCCAACGCCACGACGTCGGGCGACGCCACGTCTTTGACCAGGATCTGCGACAGGAAGTCGACCGCGTAGTCGGATTCCACATCGGTGCCGCGCCGCGCCAGCTTTTCCGTCATGATCGTGCTGCGCATCATGAGGAGCGACACGAGGTACGCCGCGCTGCACCCGCCCAACAGCGGCAGCAAGCCTAACGGCTGCCTCGTCGTCTCGAACGCGAACACCACCGACGCCAGCATCGCGCGCGATGCACCGGCGAAGATGGCCGCCATGCCGACCAGCGCCGCCACGCGCACGTCCACGCCCAACGCGGGCGCGACCGCGATCACCGCCGCGCCCAGCAACGATCCCAATCCCCCGCCGATCGTGAACAACGGCGCCAGCGTGCCGCCCGACGTGCCGCTGCCCAACGAGATGGCCCACGACACGAACTTCGCGATCACGAGGCCGAGCAGCGTGACGCCCACAAAATTCCCGGACACGATGCTCTCGATGTTGTCGTAGCCCACGCCCATCGTGTGCGGGAAGAAATATCCGATCACCCCGACCGCGACGCCGCCCAACGCCGGCCACCACATCCAGTGGATCGGCAGCTTGTCGAACCCGTCCTCGATCGCATACACCGCGCGCGTCACGTACACCGACGCCAGGCCGACGATCGCGCCTAACACGATGTACGTCGCCAGTGCGGCGCCGCCCGGCTGCACGATGTTGGGCATCGGGAAAATCGGCCCCGAGCCCATGAACGCGAGACGCACCGCCGTTGCCGTCGACGCCGCCAGTGCCACCGGCACCAACGACCGCGCGCGATACTCGAACAGCAACAGCTCGATGGCGAGCAGCACCGCGGACACCGGACTGCCGAACGTCGCTGCCATGCCGGCCGCGGCGCCCGCTGCCAGCAGCACTTTCCGCTCGTCCGCCGTCGTGCGCAGCAGCTGCCCGACGAGCGAGCCTAACGCACCACCCGTCGCGATGATCGGACCCTCGGCGCCGAACGGGCCGCCGGTGCCGATCGCGAACGCAGCCGAGACCGGCTTGAGGATCGTCACGCGCGGCGGAACCCGGCTTTCGTTGTACAGCACCTGCTCCATCGCTTCCGGAATGCCGTGTCCGCGAATGGCCGCGGATCCGTAGCGCGCCATGATGCCGACGATCACACCGCCCACCACCGGCACGAGGATGACCCACAATCCCAGATGGTTGTCGGCCGGCGACGAGAACGCCGTCGAGAACCGCCCGTAGAACGACAGATTGGTGATCAGCCCGATCAGCCGCATCAGAATCACGGCGACGAACCCCGCGCCGAACGCCACCAGAATGGCGAGTCCGCTGATGAAGATGATGCGGCGGTGATTCTCCGCGCGTTCGTGCGTGACGTGCGCGGCGTCGAGCGCCGGCCCCATCGAGGGCGCAACGGGCAGTCCGCCCGTGGTGCTCGCGCGTGAGGCCTGATGGTCTTTCATGCAGATGCTCGTCGGGTGAACGGCGCGCGCCGCGCTCCAGCCAGTCCGGGGCGCGGCGCCGGCACTAATGTATAGACATCCAATATAATTAAACGGACACCGCGCGGACACAGCCGGAGAAAGCACAGACCTTTCGGCTGCTGGGGGCACCAAGGTCTCTGCGAGGTCGCTTCAGCCGCGTGCTCTTGTTTGTCAACGACCCGCGCTCTCGGTTTCTCCGGCGCCACGACCTTTCTCCTGCAGCCGAGCGGTCCGCGCTTGGTCCGGCTGTGTCAGGGCTGTGTCCGTCGGGGGACGCTTGAGCGCGCCCGAAATGCCCCCCGAGACGATGAACGCCAAGACATCCGCGCTGTCCGCGGCCAACGGCCGCACGCGCGCCGCCGGGACCACCACGAGCGTTCCGGAGAATCCGTACGACTGCGGCAGGTACACCGCCACGTAGCCCGTAAGGCCGAGGACGTCCACCGATTCGGCCGTCACGAAGCCCAGCATGTGCGCCTGGTCACCGGCCGCGACCGACACCAGGACGGGCTTGTCGAACCGCCGCTGCTCGCCGACGAACGCGTTGAGAAAGTCGCGCGTGGATCCGTACACGAGCCGCACGACGGGCAGCCGTTGCAGCGCGCGATCCATTGCGGCCACCGCGCCCCGCGTGACGAGGCTCGATGCCAACACCCCGATCAGCGTGATCAGCACCACCGTGATCACGAAGCCGACGCCGGGGATCGAGAGCCCCAGCCAGTTGTCCACCCAGTGGAACAGATACCAACAGACGTACAGGGTCAGCGCCAGCGGCGCCGTCACGACCAACCCGCGGATGAAATAGTTGATCAGCCGTCGCATCGCACCGGTGCGCCGGTCATCGGATCCGCGAGTGCCCCGCGCTCATTGCAATCGGACGAGATACAATCGTGCCCCGGGATAGGTGACCGGTCCTCCGTTAGGCGCGAGCTCGCCCAGCAGCACCCCTCCACCGGGAATGCCGACGATGTAGTAGTTCGCGCTCGCCGAGGACACGGTCCCCGGCGCCGAGTTGCCGGCCGAGACCGTCGGCGCCACCAACGGGAATGTCCCCTGATTCACCGCCGCCTCGATGCTGCGAATGTTCCAGCTGAGGAACGTGTACCGGGCAGGAAGGTTCGAGATGCTGTCGTCGCTCGTGTAGAGCGCCGGCAGCCATCCCGCCGCAACGGAGTCGAACGACGTGCCCGCCCGCGCCACGAGATTCGCCACGCCCGTATCCGGCCCGGCGACCAGCGCCCGCGTGAACGCCGCGACGTTCCCGTTGGCGTAGTGGTCTGCCGAATAGCGGAGCAGCGACCACGCCGCGCCGCGCACCGCGAGCGACGTGTCCGCATGCCCGCTCGTCGCGCCTAACGCGCCCGGCTTGAGCATGAACTCGCGCAAGCGCGCCATGTTCTGCCCGAAGAACGCGTCGAAGTTGTTGAGGCTCGGGAAATCCGCAACGTCGGTGATCGTCAGCTTCTGGGTGTCCGTGAAGTTGTCCTCCGCGCGCCCAACCAGCTCCTCGGCAAAATGCGACAGGCCCTCGTTCAACCACGTCGCCTCGTCCGGGGCAGCCGTGCTCAGACGCACACCGGCGTTGATCATGTGCTGGAATTCGTGCGCGATCGTGCCGCGAATGTCCTGCCTCACCGAGGCGGTCGACCGCGCATCGCTGAAATTCCCCGCCGGGTCGGGCGTGAGCAGATAGAACAACTCGGCTTTGTTGCTCTCGGTGCAGCTGGTGGTCGCGAACAGGTCGCCCGCGAAGAAAAAGCCCTCGAGAATGCTGTTCGATCCGCGCTTCGTCGCCGCATTCACCTGCGGCGTGAAGAAGAGGAAGACGTGTCCGTTGCCGTCGATGTCCGAGGGCTGACCGAAGTGCACCGTGTCCGCCGGATAGATGATTTGATCGAACTCGGCTGCAATCGAATCGAACGCCGCCGCGGTGAAACCGCCCGATGGCGCGGTGATGTCCTGCACGATGATGCCGTGCGTACCCACGGTCTTTACCACGGCCCGCTGCGTGGTGAACGTCTGGCATGCGTTGGTCGCGTTCGCGTCAGGCACATTGAACGTCAGGGTGTCGCCAACCGCCGGCACGGCCTCCGCGTGCACCCGTCCCGCCGCGCGCCGCATGAGGGCGGACGCCTCACGTACGGCGGCAGGATTGTCGAGCAGCACGCGCCGCTCCATCGCGCGCACCCGCCCTTCTGCGATCGAGCTGTATGCGCCCTGCAGCTCGGGCGAGGCGATGACGGTGGACCGCACCCGGTCGCCCGCCACGATGTCCGCCGATGTCGGCGTCGCCACGTCGAGGTTGTACGTTCCGGTGACGTCGGGCTGGGTATCCGCGTTGCCCGCGACAACGAGGAAACTTCCCGTCCCGCCCTCCGACGTGGCTAACGACACACAATCGAGCGCCGCCGGCGTGGTCACCGCCTGCACGCCGCCGACCGCAAGCGTCGCAATGGTCTTCTGCGACCCACCCGGACACGGCGCATCGCCGTTGTGCGGTTGCGTGGTCGAGGAGCCGCACGCGGTGGCGGCGGCAAGTGCGGTGATCGCCGCGTAATCTCTCACTCGCATTGTGCGGTTCCCGTGTTGGTGATGAGTGGGTACGCGCCCGCCGACGCCTCAAGCGAGCGCGTGCTTGCTTCGAATCTAGCTGACTAGCACCACTTGCGCCGCCAAGTTCCATTCGCGCTGGTTGACTGCTCGCCTTGATATTTCCATTGTGGCTATACATTCCAGCCCATGCACGACCACGCTATCACCCATCTGCGCCGCGACCCGGTGCTCGCGCGCGTCATGGCCGACGTCGGCCCCTGCAGGTTCGCCGCCCGCAGTGAAGGATCCCACTTCGACCACATCCTGCGCGCCATTGTCTACCAACAGCTCTCGGGTCGAGCCGCTGCGACCATCCATGGCCGCGTGGTCGCGCTCTTCGACGGCATGCCAACGGCGCAAGGGCTTCTTCGTGCGACCGACGACCAGCTGCGCACGGCCGGACTCTCTCGCCAGAAAATCGGCTATCTCCGTGATCTCGCCCAACGCGTGGAGACGGGCGACCTCCCTGTCGACCGTCTGCACGAGCTCGCCGACGACGATGTGATCGCGGCGCTGACGCGCGTCAAAGGCATTGGGCGCTGGACGGCGCACATGTTCTTGATGTTTCGCCTCGGCCGGCCCGACGTGTTGCCCGATCTCGACCTCGGCATCCGTAAGGCGATTCAGCTTGCATACCGTCTGCGCCGTATGCCTAACAGCGACCGCGTGCTGACCATCGGCGCCGCGTGGGCGCCGTACCGCACGATCGCCTCGTGGTATCTGTGGCGGAGCCTCGAGCAGCCCTCCGCTCGTGCGACGCCCAAGACACGCCGCGCGCGCACGGGCGCATCCGCGTCCGCGAAGAAGAAGCAACCGGCACCGCCTCGCCGCGCCAAATCGGCTCGCACGTCGGCTCGTGGCCGCCGGTAGTTCGCGGCACGCGTCGCTCGAGCTGTTCGCGATCTGTGCACCCGGGCTCGAGCCGCTCGTCGCCGGCGAGCTGGCGTCGTTGTCGCTCACGCCGACTGCCACGGAGCGGGGCGGCGTTTCCTTTCGCGGGGGCATCGAGGCGGTGTGGCGCGCCAACCTCTGGCTGCGCACGGCCAGCCGCGTGGTCGTGCGCCTCGGCGCCTTTCGCGCCCGTGCGTTAGGCGAGCTCGAGCGGCGCGCGCGCACGATCCCGTGGGACCCGTACGTTCCGCCGGGCAGCACGGTTCGCATTCGGGTCACGGCCCACAAGTCGCGCCTCTATCACACCGGAGCGATCGCCGAGCGTGTGGCCGGGGCCATCGCCAGGCGCATCGCGGGCGTCACGTTCGCCGCCGCGGCCGCGCACGACGATGCACCGGATGTCGCCGACGCCGCGCCGGCGTTGGTCATCGTCCGCATCGCGCACGACGCGTGTCTGATCAGCGCCGACAGCTCGGGCGACTTGCTGCACCGGCGGGGCTACCGCTTGCGCACCGCGAAGGCGCCCATGCGGGAGACGCTCGCCGCGGCCATGCTCCTCGCCGGCGGGTGGGACACCGCCGCTCCGTTAGTCGACCCGTTCTGCGGGTCGGGCACCATTCCGATCGAGGCCGCGCTCATGGCCCGGCGCCTCCCGCCGGGCGCGCAGCGCCGCTTCGCATTCGAAACCTGGCCCGGGTGTTCGGCCCCGCGCTGGCGCCGCGTGGTCGACGCGGCGCTCGACGCCGCGTCGCCCGCGGCGCCAGCCGCCATCCACGGCTCCGATCGCGACGCCGGCGCGATCGCCGCTGCCCGCGACAACGCCGCTCGCGCCGGCGTCGCCGGCGACATTGCGTTCGCGCAGCAGCCGCTCACGTCCCTTGCCCTGCCGAATGACGCCGGATGGCTGGTGACCAACCCGCCCTACGGTGTCCGCGTGAGTGACCGCGAGAACGTCCGCGATCTCTATGCCCAGCTGGGACGGCTCTTGCGCACGACGGCGCGCGATTGGCGCGCCGTTGTGATGCTCGCCGATCGATCGTTAGGCAGCGAAACCGGCGTCGCGTTCCATCGCCTGCTCCACACCGCGAACGGCGGCATCCCGGTCGACGTGGCCGCCCGCGCCTGACTAAGCCTCGCGGTCCGGAATCAGCATCGAGAGCAGGAAGCTCACGATGCTCACGACCAGCGCGCCCCAGAACGCCGGCGCGAATCCGCGCACCTGGAAGCGCAAGCCAAACGCCGCCGCCACCGGACTCGCGAGCCACAGCATGAACGCGTTGAGCACGAACGTGAACAAGCCCAACGTGATCAAGAACAGCGGAAAGGTGAAGAACTTGAGCACGGGCCGCACGATGGCGTTCAACACGCCGAACACGAGCGCCACGCCAAGGAGCCCGAGCCAACCGCCCTGATAGCTGATGCCGGTGATGACGCGCGTCGCCACCCACAGCGCCGCCGCGGTGATGATCAACCGGATGAGAAAGCGCATCGCACCATCCTCGTTAGCCGTTATCCGCCTCGAGCTCTGGTCCCCAATCCTCGGCGGCGAGGTTCCCCATCTCGCGCAATTCCGGCCACAACCGTGCCACGGCGAGCACCACGAGCATCGTGATGATGCCGCCTGCAACCACCGAGACCACCGGCCCGAGCCAGGCCGCCGTCACGCCGGATTCGAATCCGCCTAACTCGTTCGAGGTGTCGATGAACACGCCGTTGACCGCCGACACCCGCCCGCGCATCGCATCCGGCGTGCGGAGCTGAACCAGGGTGTGCCGCACCACGACGCTGATGTTGTCCAGCCCTCCCGCGATCAGCAAGAGCGCCATCGACACCGCGAACGACCGCGACAACCCGAACCCGATCGTCGCCGCGCCGAATCCGGCTACTGCGACGAGGAGGCTGCGCCCCGCGCGCCGCATCGGAGGTCGATGCGTGATCGTGATCGCCATCACAAACGCGCCGATCGACGGTGCCGCCCGCAGCCATCCGAATCCCGCCGGTCCGACGTGCAAAATGTCCTTCGCGAAGATCGGGAGCAGCGTCGTCGCCCCGCCGAACAGCACCGCGAATAGGTCCATCGTGATGGCCGCGAGAATCACTTTCGTCCGCCACACGTACACCACGCCGGCCACGAGACTGGACATCGTCATCGCCTTCGACGCTCCGGGCTGCTCGACGCGCCGTGCCCGGATCGCCCACGCGCACACGAAAAAGGCCAACGCCAGCGCCGCATCCACGAGGTAGACCGGCCCGGCGCGATGCCGTATGCCGATGATGGCGCCGCCTAACGCAGGCCCGACCACCGACGCGATCTGAAACCCGCTGCTGCTCCACGTCACCGCGTTGGCAAAATCCGCCGCCGGCACGAGCTGCGGCAGCATGGCCGCCGTGGCCGGCCGATTGAAGGCCAGTGCAATCCCGATGACGAAGAGCGCCACGTACACGAGCGGCACCGGCCCGCGCTGGAACGACAGGCCCGCGAGCACGAGCGAGCAGGCGGCGAGCACGAGTTGTGTGACGAGCACGATGCCGCGTCGCTCGTGTCGGTCCGCCAAATGCCCGGACGGCAGGGCGAGCGCCACGATCGGTACGACCAGCACGAGCCCGACGAGTCCCAACGCCAGTGCCGAATGCGTCCGTTCGTACAACTCCCAACCGATCGCGACGTCCAGCATCTGTTGACCGGTCGTGGAAAGCACACGACCGGCCAGAAACAGGCGGAAGTCGCGTACGCGCAGCGCGGCGTACGGATCGTGAGAGTCGGTCGCCACCGAGTCAGTCTGGAGGAGCGAGGAAGCTATCCACTTCGCGCGACACCGGAAAGCGCGGCATGCGCGACTGATGCGTTGCCGAAGATGCGGGGTATATTCTTCCTCACAATGCGGTACATCCTCATCAAGGCCGTTCGTGACCGGACCACGGCAGCGCACGGCATCGGATCGAGGTGATCCGGTAGCGATGGACGAGTTCAGCGACGACCCCGTCCACCTACTCGCGATCGCTCGTCGCGCGGCCGTTCAAGCGGCGACGCTGCAACATCTCACGGCGGCACTTTCGAGCACGCTGAGTGAGGAGCAGGTCGGTGCCGTGGTGCTGCGCGAAGCGCTGCCTGCCTTCGGCGCGACAGCGGGCGACGTCGTCCTCCTCGACGACGACGACCGCACGTTTCGTGTCCTGTGTTGGATGGGCTACCCAGAACACCTCGTTCGCTCGTGGATGCGGTATCCGGTCGACACGGGCACACCGGGTGGTGAGGTCGTGCGCGGCGCCGCACCGGTGTTCCTCGATTCCTTCTCCGAGTGGGAGCAGCACTATCCGCGCGTTGCACCGATCATCGGCCAGGTGCACCTCGCTGCGTATGCCGGCCTGCCGCTGGTGTTCGGCGGCCGGCTGCGTGGCGTCGTGAGCTTCAACTTTCCCGAAGACCGCTCGTTCTCACCGGAAGAGCGCACGATGCTGCTGGCCTTTGCGGGCCAGTGCGCCCAAGCGCTCGAGCGCGCGAGATTGTTCTCCGCGGAGCAGCGCGCGCGCCTCGAGGCCGAGTCCGCCATGCGGGCCAAAGGCGACTTTCTCGCCGTGATGAGCCACGAGCTGCGCACGCCGCTGACGTCGATCCTCGGCTATCAGGAGCTATTGGCCGACGGCATCAGCGGACCAGTGACAGATCTCCAGCGACAGCACCTGTCTCGCATCGAAGCGAGCGCGATGCATCTCCTCGGCCTCATCGATGAGCTGCTGACGTTTTCTCGGCTGGAAGCGGGACGCGAGAGTGTCAAACTCGAGCGCGTGCGTGTTGCAACGATCCTCGACTCTGCCGCTGCATTGGTGGCACCGCTCGCCACGGCAAAATCACTGGGCGTCGTCGTCGAGCCCGTCGCGACACTGGGCCCGAGCGACCTCTCGACGACGACAGACTGCATGAAGCTGCAGCAGGTGCTCGTGAATTTGTTGTCGAACGCGATCAAGTTCACCGAGCACGGACAGGTCACACTTTCGGCGCGCGCGGCCGGCGACGATCTCATGATCGATGTGCGCGACACCGGCATCGGCATCGCTCCCGAGCATCTCGACCACATCTTCGAGCCGTTCAGCCAGGTCGAACAACACTCGACGCGGCGCGCGGGCGGCACCGGTCTCGGCCTTAGCGTGTCGCGTCAGTTGTTGGCATTGTTGGGCGGGACAATCGGCGTCGAGAGTATGGTGGGTCAGGGCAGCGTGTTCCACGTCCGTCTGCCATTGACACGTTGACAGCACCTGGCGGCCCGGCGAATTTACGAGCACAAGTTTCGCGGCGATTTGAAGCGATTGCGGCCGCGTAAGAAATTCCGCTAAACCGCTCGCCTGATCTGTGTAAACAGCCCGGGGGCGGTATCCGCCCACCGGGCTTATTTGTTTTCGCGCGCGGTGGCCGGGTTGCATACATCGAGGAGCCAGATCATGACACCCGTGCGTTCCGATTCATTCGTCTTCTCCAGCGAGTCCGTGTCCGAGGGTCATCCGGACAAGCTTGCCGATCGCATCAGCGATGCTGTTCTCGACCTGCATCTCTCCCGCGATCCGAGATCGCGCGTCGCCTGCGAAGTGCTCGTGACGCACAACTTCGTCTGCATTGCCGGTGAAACGCGCTGCGGCGCAACTGTAGATCGCGATGAAGTCGAGCGCCTGGCGCGACAGGTGATCCTCGACACCGGATACGACGGATTCGACGAGCGATTCGGCCACGAAAGCGCGCGCATCGATGTGCGGTTGCAGCCCCAGTCGACGGAGATCGGTTCGGCGGTCGACAAGAAGACCACGGCTGACCAGCAGGGTGCCGGCGATCAGGGGCTCATGTTTGGTTACGCGACGCGCGAAACGCCGTCGCTCATGCCTGCGGCCATTACCTACGCGCACGGGCTCGTCGAAGAGCTCGCGCGCCGCCGTAAGGCAGGCGACGCGCGCTGGATTCGTCCGGATGCCAAGTCGCAGGTCTCGGTGCGGTATCGCGACGGCCGCCCTACCGAGGTGACGCGCATCGTCGTGTCGACGCAGCATGCGCCCACGGTGACGCAGCCCGACATTCGCGCGTACGTGATCGAACAAATCATCCCGACGGTCATTCCGGAATCGATGCTGCCGACCGGCTGGCGCGACTTGGCACTCGTGAATCCGAGCGGCGCCTTTTCGGAAGGCGGACCGGCAACCGATACCGGCCTAACGGGACGCAAGATCATCGTCGACACGTATGGCGGTGCGGCGCGTCACGGCGGTGGCGCGTTCAGCGGCAAGGACCCGTCCAAGGTGGACCGGTCGGCGGCCTACGCAGCGCGATGGGTGGCCAAGAACGTCGTGGCCGCCGGGCTCGCCGAGCGTTGCGAGGTGCAGGTGGCCTATGCGATCGGCGTCGCTCGACCGGTGTCGGTCATGGTCGAGACGTTCGGAACATCCGAGCTCTCGCGCGCCGAGCTCGAGGCGCGCGTCGCGTCGGCGTTCGACCTCACGCCGTATGGGATCATTCGCGACCTCGAATTGCTGCGACCGATCTACTATCCCACTGCCGCGTACGGGCACTTCGGGCGGGAGCCGGGTGCGCCGGGCACGTTCACGTGGGAACTAGCGTCTCGAGCGAGTGCGCTGCACGACGAGGCACGGGTGATTTCAGCCATTAGTTGACATCGGCCGCGCCTGCTCTGGCGTTTTGGGTCGGGTCACACTAGGATCGGCAGCACGGTGTCACGGGTTTCTCACGCTGGGGGGCGGGGGATACCCGTGACGCGCATTCGAGATGGTGCGCATGCGTGCTCTCCTGCCGGTTCGCCCGTTTGTTCGCTGCTCGGCGTGGTTCAGCATGCTGGCCGCAGGTGTTGTCGCGTGTCGACGGGCCGACCCACCTGACGGCGCAAAGACTCCGGCTCCCGCGCCCGCAGCCGCGACTCGCGCGCCATCGAGAGCGCTCGTCGTCCCACTTCGGGCGCCGAACGACAGCGAGATCCCGTCGGGTGCGTTAGGCGCCTCGATCCGCCGCGGCCACGCCCTGCTCACTGCGACGCGCGATAGTCTCCCTGCCTTCGCGGCGAGCCGTCTCCGTTGCGTGAGTTGTCACCTCGACGACGGACGACGGGCGCGCGCGTCGCCGTTCGTCGGCGTCTTTGCGCGGTATCCGACGTACAACGCGCGGAGCGGCAAGGCCTACACGATCGAAGACCGGATCAACGACTGCTTCCGTCGCAGCTTGAACGGACGCGCTCTGCCCGCCGGCAGCACCGACATGCGCGACATCGTCGTGTACTTCGCCTGGATGTCGCACGGCGTTCCGGTCGGCGCGGCCGTCGAAGGCCAGGGGCTTGCGAAGCTCACTCCGCTCGCCGGCGACACCACGCGAGGCCGCACGATTTTCGGCGCGCAATGCGCCCGATGTCACGGCGCGAGTGGCGAGGGCACGGCCGTGGCGCCGCCGCTCTGGGGGCGCGAGTCGTTCAACATCGGGGCCGGAATGAGCCGTCTGCGTACGGCCGCGGCATTCATCCGGTTCAACATGCCGTTCGACCAGGCCGGCTCACTCGACGACCAGCAGGCCTTCGACGTCGCGTCCTTCGTCATCTCGCACCCCCGTCCCGACTTCGCCGGCAAGGAGAACGATTGGCCTAACGGCGACGCGCCGCCGGACGTCGCCTATCGGACGCGCGCGGCGGCGGCCAAAGACACCGGGCGCCACTGAGGTTGCACGAGTACCTGCCATCCACCCCGCTTCTCCGGACACCAACACCGCTCAGGAGGCAGCACATGATCGACGACTCTTCCACGACCACGCCCCGCCGCGATTTTCTGGGCAAGGTCGCGGCCGCATCCATCGCGTTAGGCTTAAGCGGCGCGTTGCCCCAGCGGCTGAATGCCGCCGTCGATGCGGCGTCCCCGGACGTCGAAAAGTGGCCGGATGTGCACGGCAAACATCGCCAACTCTACGACGCCGTCAGCTGGAACAACGGCTTCTCGCTCATCTGGTCGATGATCTTCCTCGACACCAACAAGGCGTCGAGCAATTTGGCGGACACCGACCTGAACGCGGTCGTGGTCATGCGGCACGAAGCGATTCCGCTCGCGTTTACCGACCCGATCTGGAAGAAGTACAAGCTCGGCGAGGCGTTCAAGATCAACGATCCGGCCACCAAAGCACCGTCCGAGCGCAACATTTTCTACAACGCGAAGGAAAGTGAGCTGATGTTCCCCGGCATGGGGATCGAAAAACTGATGCAGCGCGGCGTGGCGTTCGGATGTTGCAACGTCGCGCTCACCGTTTACAGCGGCATGCGAGCGGACGCCATCGGTGTCGACAAAGCCACGGCCAAACAAGAATGGGTTGCCGGACTCATTCCCGGATTCACGCTGCTGCCGAGTGGCGTCTGGGGCGTGAATCGCGCACAGGAGCACGGCTGCTCGTACTGCTACGCATCGTAGAAGCGACATCGAACCGACGGGCGGGCGCACGCGCCCGCTCCGTCGAGTTTCTGCACGGCCGTGAGGATTCTGTTTCGCAATTCGGACGATTGTCGCAGCAATCGTCGCTATATTGCCGCATCATGCGCGCTGTCTGCATCTCGCGGCACATTTTTCTGGGTGAGCACATCTGTTCGATCATGCGAAGCGCCGGCATCGAATGCGAATCGGTGATCGGCCTGCGTGAAGGAATGGATGCGTCGCGCGTTGCTCGGCCGGACGTGGTGATCTGTGATTACGATTTGCTCGCTACGGCGCCGCGTCACGAATGGCAGCGCGGACCCGGCCGCGATGACTTGCCGATCATCGCGGTGAGTCTCACACGTCGGCCCGAAGAGGCCCACTTGGTCGACGGACGCACGATCGCCGGGTTCTTGTACCTCCCTGCGGTCGACAACACCGTCGTCGAACGGACGGTGCTCGATGCCACCACGAGATCCGCGCGGCAGCGCGCCCGCGATCTGGAAGTCCCGCTGCGAGTCGTGCGCGACGACTGACCGGGTGCGCACGTCCCGACTCTGCGCACGCTGCGTTTTGTCGCTGGCGTTCGCGCTCGTCGCGTGCGGGCATGGCGACGACGCGTCATCTCGCTCGGCGACCGGCTCGCCGGCGCCTAGCACACTCGCTGCGCCCGTTGACAGCGCTGCCGTCGCGCGCGATGCGTGGTCGATTCCCGAAGTCATGCGTCGGGTGCGCGAGGCGGGTCTCGGGATTTCCGACTCGGGTCAGACTATTCACCGGCCGGACCTTCACGAACCGGGTCACGTGCTGCGCCTCGGTCAAGGCACGCTCACCGTGTACATCTATCCCGGGCGCGGCGCGCGCGCCCGCGACGCTGCAGGCCTCGATACCACGCTGCACGGCCTCCCAACGCTCGACACGCCGCACTACATCGTCTCGGGCAACCTGATCGCCGTTCTCGTCACGCCCAACGACGCGACGGTGGAGCGGGTGACTAACGCGCTCACGGCCCGCCACACGCAGGGACCTCCGTGAGCGCTCGAGGGGAAAACACAACGGGCCAGGCTTTCGCCTGACCCGTTGTCACACCCAGAGAAGCAACTCCTTACTGGCAGACCACCACGCCGTCGACACCGATACCAGTGGTGTCCGTGCCCGTGCCGATCTTGCAGCTCGTGATGCTCGTCACGCGGGCGTTGGTCATCGTCGCCTTCCAACCAGTGGTCGTCGCGTCGTCGATCGTCAGCGAGTTGCCGGTCGACGTGTTGAAGTTCAACGCGGTCGTGTCCGTCGAGTAGGTGTTCTTATCCGAGTAATACGCTTCCTCGGACGTCGCGAGGTTCTTGAGGTCGGACTTCATCGAGGCGATGTACGCCTTCTCCTTCGTGCTCGCGAACTTCGGAATCGCGATCGCCGCGAGGATGCCGATGATGACCACAACGATCAGCAGCTCGATCAGCGTGAAGCCCTTCTTTCCGGTGAAACGCATGAGAGTGATCCTCCGGGATCGGTTGTTCGCGAGCAACCTCGCGATTCGGTGACAGCGTGGGTTCGGCCAGTGAGTAAGCAGGGTAGGTGCCAGCTTCGGCTTCGCTTCTAAGGTGTTGTGCTGCAACGACTTAATGCAGTGTACTCGAAGCTTTGTGGGTGGTTTTGCGGTAGCGAATTGCAACCTGCATGGTGAATTGCAACGGCCCCGCTCCCTTGCACCGCCGCCCCTGATCTCCACGCCTTGGTACTCGGCAAACGTGGTCTGTCCGCGCTGCCAGTCCGTTCGCTAACGGCCCTTCGTGGCGAAGACGATCAATTGGGGCCAAGGTAAAGGCGCCAGCGAGGTTGGCGTGACCACATCCTTGCACGACGGACCGTAGTACTCCGACGGCTGAGCGCCCTACACATTTCGCATCGCCATCCGGTTATCCCGCCCGACGTTTCCCTCCTTTACATTTCGGCTCCATGAGTTCTCTCCCGATCACGAGCGCGTTCAACGACGGCTACATCGCCGGGTTGTACGAGTCGTTTTTGCGCGATCCCGCGTCCGTCGATTCATCGTGGCGTCAGTACTTTTCTGTCGCGCAAAGCATTGGCGGCGCCACGGGCGGTGCCTCGGCCGGAGCAACCGATCCCGCGTATTTGCGCAAAGTGGCCGGCGCTGCCGCCCTCGTTCAGGCGATCAGGCAGTACGGACATCTGGACGTGCAGCTCGACCCACTCGGCAGCCCACCGCTCAGCGCGGCCGAGCTCAAGCCCGAGTTTCATGGCATCTCGAGCGCGGATCTGGAGACGATTCCTGGCGCCGCGCTCGGCTTTGCCGAGGACGACACGGCGGCGGCAGCCGTCGCACGGCTGCGCCGGATCTATTCCTCCACGATCGGGTTCGAGTTCGAGCACATCGAAGAGGAGGCGGAGCGCGACTGGTTCCGGCGCGCGATCGAAGGCGGCGAGATGCGCCGGGTCCTCAGCGCCGATGAAAAGCAGGCGGTGCTGCGCCGCCTAACTGAGGTCGATGGCCTCGAGCGGTTTCTTGGACTGGCGTACCAGGGCTACAAGCGGTTCTCGATCGAGGGAACCGATGCGCTCGTGCCGATGCTCGACGCCGCCATCGACGGCGCTGCCCGTGCCGGCGCGCGAGAAGTCGTGATCGGTATGGCACACCGCGGGCGCATCAACGTCCTCACGCACGTGCTCGACAAACCGGTCGCCGCGATCTTCGAGGACTTCGAGGGCAAGCACGCGAGCACGTCGACGCCCAACGACACCGGCGATGTGAAGTATCATCTCGGCGCCCGGACGGTTCGGGAGTTGTCGACGGGCGAATCGGTGCACGTGGTGCTCCTGCCTAACCCCAGTCACCTCGAGATGGTGAACCCGGTGGTGGAGGGCGTGGCGCGCGCGCTCCAGCAGGCCCATTCCGAGAGCGCGGATGGGACGGCGTCGCCTGACGAGGCGAGCGTGCTGCCGGTCCTCGTGCACGGCGACGCCGCGTTCCCGGGTGAAGGCGTCGTGGCCGAGACGTTCAACCTGTCGTACCTGCGCGGATATCGCACGGGCGGCACGCTGCACATCATCTCGAACAACCAGGTTGGATTCACGACCGATCCGCGCGATGGCCGCTCCACGTACTATGCGAGCGATCTGGCGAAAGGCTTCGAGGTGCCGATCGTGCACGTGAACGGCGACGACGCCGAAGCGTGCGTCGCGGCGGTGTGGCTCGGCCTCGCGTATCGCGCGCGTTTCGGCAAGGATTTTCTGATCGACCTCGTCGGCTACCGGCGGCACGGTCACAACGAGACCGACGAGCCGGCCTTCACCCAGCCCTTGTTGTACGCGGCCATTCGCTCGCACCCGACGCCGCGCGAGGTGTGGGCCGCGCGCCTGGTGCGCGAGGGATTGCTCACCGACGACGATGCCAAGGCGCTCGACGCCGAGGTGCAGGCCGCATTCGATCGCGTGCTCACGCAAGTCAAGGCGGCGCCGGCGCCCGCGGAAAACGGGAACGGACATCACGCCGCCGCTCCGGATCTTGCGTCGGTGGACACGAGCGTCCGCCCCGATGTGCTGCGGTCCGTGAACGACCGCCTGCTTGCGTGGCCTTCCGATTTCAAGCCGCTGCCGAAGCTCGCCAAGCTGCTCGAGCGCCGGCGTGCGGCGTTAGGCGAAGCCGGCGGTATCGACTGGGGGCACGCGGAAGCGCTCGCGTTGGGATCGCTGCTCACACAGGGCGTGTCCGTTCGGCTCACCGGTCAGGACAGCGAACGTGGAACGTTCTCGCACCGCCAAGCGGTCCTGCACGACTACGAGCGCGGAACCTCGTACGCGCCGCTGCAGCACATCCCTGGTGCGACGGGTCGCTTCGAGGTCTACAACTCGCCGCTGTCCGAAATGGCCGTTCTCGCGTTCGAGTACGGCTATAGCGTCGTTGCGCCGCAGACGCTCGTGATGTGGGAGGCACAGTACGGCGACTTTGCCAACGTCGCGCAGCCGATCATCGACCAGTTCATTGCATCGGACCGGGCGAAGTGGGGACAGGATTCGGGTGTCGTGCTGCTGCTGCCGCACGGCTATGAGGGCGGCGGGCCGGAGCACTCGAGCGCGCGGCTCGAACGCTTCCTACAGCTCGCCGCCGAAAACAACATGCGTATCGCGTATCCGTCGACGCCGGCGCAGTATTTCCACATTGTGCGCCGGCAGGCGCTGGCGAGCGACCGGCGGCCGCTCGTGCTGATGCAGCCGAAGAGCTTGTTGCGGCTGCCGCAGGCGGCGTCACATTTGTCGGATCTGTCGTCCGGCCGATTCCGGACGGTGATCGACGGCGTGGCACCGCAGGGAGTGGAGCACGTTCGCCGCGTGGTGTTGTGCAGCGGCAAACTCTACTATGATCTCGCAGGACAAGGCGTCAAAGCTGGTGCGATCTCTTTGGTGCGCGTCGAAGAGCTGTATCCATGGCCGCACGAGGAAATCGCGCACGTGATCGATCGGTATCCGGCGCTCGAGGAAGTGGTGTGGGCGCAGGAGGAACCGAAGAACATGGGAGCCTGGACGTTTGTGGCGCCGCGGTTGCGAGCGGCCGTCGGGAACACACTACCGATTCGGTACATTGGTCGTCCGGAGCGCGCGAGTCCGGCTGAGGGCTACGCGACTTCGCACACGGAACAGCAGACGAAGATCGTCACCGACGCTCTCGCGGTGGCCGACCCGGTCGGCGCGGCGGGAGCGGCAAGACGCTGAGCGCCGGTGCGCGTCCGTTAGACGTCGGCCCGGCGGGACGCAGCGGTGGCGGCGTTCTCATCACCCAGTGCCTCGGACTATGCACGTACGCCACGCCATCGTCGCCCTTGCTCTGACCGCCACGGCAGCCCTGCATCCTCTGCCGGCGCAGGACCGCGGCGCGGCCGCGCTCGGACAGCTCGTCGAAGGATTGCCGGTCGCCGTGCGAGTCCTCGTGATCGGCGCGCACCCGGATGACGAGGATACCCGTCTCATCACCTGGCTCACCCGGGGCCATCACGTCGATGTCGCGTATCTCTCGCTCACACGCGGTGACGGCGGTCAGAACCTGATCGGCGACGAGCTGGGCGATGCGTTAGGCGTCATCCGCACCGAGGAGCTGTTGGCGGCTCGTCGTATCGATGGCGCCCACCAGTATTTCACACGCGCGTACGATTTCGGCTTCTCCAAGACGAGCGCGGAGTCGTTCCAGCACTGGCCGCACGACTCGGTGCTGCAGGATGTGGTGACGGTCGTCCGCGCGTTCCGGCCGCAGGTGATCGTGTCGGTGTTCTCGGGCACCCCCCGCGACGGCCACGGGCAGCATCAGGTGGCGGGTATTGTCGCCGGCGAAGCGTACGACGCCGCGGTGGACACCGTGCGGTTCCCGAGGTCGGCGACGGCGGGGTACGGCGCCTGGGCGCCCCTGAAATTCTACCGCGCGCGATCCTACTTCAACGGCGAAGGGGCGACGTTCACCTATAACGCGGGTGGGCTCGATCCTGTGTTGGGCAAGTCGTTCGCCGAGATCGCCGCCGAGAGCCGGTCGCAGCACAAGTCGCAGGGGTTCGGGGTCATCGCTCGGCTCGGCTCGCAGACGGGATCTTTGGCCAGGGAAGCGTCGCGCGCAGCGGGCGCGCCCGCCGACGCCAAGCGAGAGCGGTCGATCTTCGATGGCATCGACACGACGTGGCGCCGGCTACTTCCGTTGGTCACGCGACCCGCGGACAAGGCCGCCGTGGAACGGCTCCTCGCTGCCACGGCGGACGCTCGACGCTCCCTCAGCCTGTACGACCCGGCCACGGGCGTGCCGGCCCTCGAGCGCGCGCACGCGGCGCTCGCGCAGCTGGCCGCCGACGCACACGCGGCACCGCAATCGATGAACGGCGATGTGGTGGTGTCGGTCACCGACGGCCTCGAGCGCGTGACGCGCGCGCTGCTCATGGCGCGCGGCATCGCCATCGAGGCCACCGTGCAGCGCGACGCCGTTGCGTTAGGCGATTCGATCCCGGTGGACGTCACCGTCTATAATCGCGGGACCGGACGCGTGAGCATGGAGTCGGCGTCGGCGATGGACGCGGCCGGGACGCGAGGTGCGGGGTCCGCACCGGCGGGTCACGAAACCGCCATCGCCGCCGACAGCGCGCACACGGACACCGTATACGTGCGCGGCGACTCGCTGTCGCAACCGTGGTGGCTGGCCACGCCCCGCCGCGGCGACATGTTCAGCGTGCCCATCGATGGCCGCTCCGACGACGTGCGCGACGCAGGCATCCGCGTGCGCGTGGCGTTAGACGGCGGCCGGGTCGTGACAGAGGTGCCGATCGTGCGCCGCTACGGCGACCCGGTGCGCGGCGCCGTCGAACGGCCGCTGATGGTGGTGCCACCTGTCGCCGTGACACTCGACCGGACGGTCGAGCTGGCGCGCGCGAATACGCCGCTCGACCGCACGGTGCAGGTGCACCTCACCTCCGGCGTCACCGAGCCGCGCGATGTGCAAGTATCGCTGACGCTGCCGGCTGGCCTGCACGCCGATTCCAGCTCGCGCACCGCGCACCTCGGCGGATTCGACGCCACGGCGACAGTCTCGTTCGCCATCGCAGGCCAGCTCACGCCCGGTCACTACGAGATCTCGGCGGTCGCGCGCAGCGGCGGCAGCACCTACACGATCGGATACGAGGCGATCGAGTATCCGCACATTCGTCCGCAGAACCTCTACCGTCGTGCCGCACTGACGGTCGAGGCGGTGGACGCGACACTGCCACCGCACCTCGACGTCGCGTATGTGCGCGGCGTCGGCGACAATGTCGCGCCGATGCTCCAGGAGTTAGGCGTTCCGATTACGGTGATCGATCCGGCGCGCCTGGCGACGACGGATCTGTCGCGGTTCACCACCGTGGTGATCGGCACGCGCGCGTACGAGGCCCACCCGGAGCTCGCGGCCGCGAATGCACGCCTGCTCGACTGGGTGCGGCACGGCGGGACGATGGTCGTGCAGTACGGTCAATACGAGATGACGGCGCCGGGTCGTCTGCCGTACCCCATTTCACTGGCGCGCCCGGCGGACCGCGTGACCGACGAGAACGCGCCGGTCCGGATTCTCGTGCCGAACGATCCGGTGCTCACGTGGCCCAACCGCATCACCGACGACGACTGGAACGGGTGGGTGCAGGAGCGCTCGTTGTACATGCCCTCGACCATCGACTCGCACTACACGACGCCGCTCTCCATGAACGATCCCAACGAGTCGCCCAACTCCGGTGCGATCCTCGAAACGCGGTTGGGCGCGGGCACGTACGTGTACACCACGCTGTCCTTGTTCCGGCAGCTGCCGGCCGGGAACCCCGGCGCGTCGCGGCTCTTCCTCAATTTGTTAGGCGTGGGTGAGGCGCCGCGCGCCGTCGGCACGGCGGACGGCGCGCAAACGCCGCGGTGATGCGCGTGCCGCGACGGCGCGTCGCGCAACTGGCCGGCGCGGCATTGGCTACGCTCGTACTCGCGGCGTGCCAGCGAGGACCGCATCGCACGGTGCTCACTGTGTACTCGCCGCACGGCAACGACCTCCTCTCGTTTTACGAGAAAGCGTTCGAGGCCGCGCATCCCGATGTCGATGTGCAGTCCGTGGACATGGGATCGCAGGACATCATCGACCGCCTGCGCAGCGAGAAAGCGAACCCGCAGGCCGATATCTGGTTCGGCGCGCCCGAGGAAATCTTCGAGCGCGCGGGTCGCGAAGGACTTCTCGCGCCGTATCACCCGACGTGGGCGAATGCCGTTCCGGCCGAGAGCCACGATCCGAACGATCTCTGGTACGGCACGTACCTGACGCCCGAAGTGATCGGCTACAACAGCCAGGCGGTGAGCGATTCGGCCGCGCCGAAAGACTGGGACGATGTGCTGGATCCGAAATGGAAAGGGAAGGTCCTGATCCGCGATCCGATCGCGTCGGGCAGCATGCGCGCGATCTTCGGCGG
>DASYXE010000484.1:0-5095 GCA_035935375.1 Gemmatimonadaceae bacterium
GGCGCCGATCACACCGACCACCGCTCCAGCGATCGCGAGACGCGCGCCCTGGCGCATGACCATGCGCATGACGTCCGCGCGGTCAGCACCTAACGCCAAGCGGAGCCCGATCTCGTGCGTGCGTTCGCTCACCATGCACGAGATCACGCCGTAGACCCCGATCGCGGCAAGAAACACCGCCGTCAGCGCAAAGACCGCGATCAGCATCATCGCGAATCGGCGCATGGCGAGCGAGTCCGACACCACATCGCTCAGCCGTTCGGCACCGAACACGGGCAGCGCCGAATTCACGGCTTGCACTTGCGCCCGGACGGCGCGTTCGATGCCGCCGATCTCGAACCGGCCCTTGAGGAAGATCGCGAGATGCTTGCCCTCGTCCTGGTAGAGGCTCGTATAGATGTGCGGCTCGCCCGCGGCGGCCAGCGAATCCGTCCGGGCATCGGCCACGATGCCGACGATGGTCGTCCAGGTGGGCGCCGCCCGACCGATCTTGACGCGCTTGCCTAACGCATCGCCGCGCGGCCAGTAGCGGCGCGCCATGCTCTCGTTGATCACGGCCACGGACGGTTTGTCGCCGGTATCGAACTCCTCGAACGAGCGGCCGCGCACGAGTGACATTCCGAGGAGGTGAAAGTACTCGGGCGTGACCTCCGACCCGGTGAGCAGCAGGGGCTGGTCCCCATGCGACACGTCGCCCTCGATCCGCACGCGCATCACCGTCTGATCCTGATACGGATGATCCAACGGAACGGCAGCGCCGCTGCCCAACGCAACCGCCTCCACGCCGGGTAGCTCGCGAGTCCGGCGCACGACGTCGCGCACGAACGTCGCCGCCGCGCCGGCTGTCGGATACAGATCCTCCTTCACCTCGTTGGGATACGGCAGCCGCGTGCGGACCACGGTCACATTGTTCGGATCGAAACCGAGTGGCACCTGGAGCAGGCTCCAGAAACTGCGCACGAGGAGGCCGGCCGTGCTCAGCAGCACCAACGACAGCGCCACCTCCCCGATCACGAGCAGCTGTCGCGTGCGCTGCTGGTCGCGCGAGCTCGTCGAGCCGCGGCCCTCGAGCTTCAACACGCGCGTGACGTCGAGACCGCGGATGTGCAGCACGGGCGCGAGCCCGAACAGGGCGCCGGCGGCGAGCGACGCCAGGAACGCGAACACGAGCACGCCCCAGTCGATCGTGATGTCGGTGACGCGCGGCACCGTGTCGGGGATGAGCCTAACGAGCGCGCTTTTCGCGGCGATGACGAGCGCGATGCCGACCATGCCGCCGAGCACCGACAACACCACGCTCTCCGTGAGCAACTGCCGCATGAGCCGCGACGGCGCGCCGCCGAGCGCTTGACGTACCGCCATCTCGCGCCCGCGCGTGGTGGCGCGAGCGAGCAGCAGATTCGCCACGTTCGCGCATCCGACGAGGAGCACGAGTCCGACGGCGCCGAGCAGGAACACCAGCGGTTGCCGGACGTCGCCCACCACGAAGTCTTTGAGCGGCACGAGGCGCACGCGCCAGTCGCTGCGCGGCGGATAGTCGGCCGGATATTCGCGCCGGAGCGAGCGGACGAACGCGTCGACGCGTCGTTGGGCATCGGCGATCGTCAGCCCAGCAGCGATGCGCGCAATCGCTCCCGGAAACAGACTGCTGCGTGAGATGACCGTGGCTTCGCTCAGCGGCGCACCGGCGAAGCCGAACGCAACCCACACGTCCGTGCGCCGTTCCTCGGCGACGCGCGCGGGCGGCTGAAAGCCTCGCGGCATCACGCCGACGATGCGATACGAATCCGAGTCGAGCTGCACGACTCGACCGAGCACGCGGGGGTCGGCGCCGAACGAGCTGTTCCAGAGCGCATCGCTGATGACGGCCTGTCCGTTGAACCCCGGCGTCCGATCCGCGGGGTCGAACGATGCGCCTAACTGCGGCTGCACGCCGAGCAGGGTGAAAAAATCGGGGGCGACGATCTGGAGCGCGACGCGCTGGGGGTGGCTCAAGCCGGTGAGGTTGTTGTTGTCGAACCACGCCGGCGCGATGTGCGTGAAGATGCCGGAGCGCTGGAGGTCGTGCCATTCGGGCGTCGACATGCCCGCGTCGCGCGCGCCGATTCCGAGCAGGTCGTCCTCGACCCGGACCAGTTGCTCGGGGTGCGCATACGGCAAGGGATGGATGAGCGTGGCCTGCACGACGCTGAACATCGCGGTGCTGGCGCCGACGCCGATCGCGATCGTCACGATGCCTAACGAAGCGAAGCCGGGCGCTCGGCGCAGGATGCGGAGCGCGAATTTCAGATCCTGGCCCAGCCGCTCGACGGCCAGGCCGGCGCCGTTCCATTCGTCGCGCGCGACCTCCTGCACGAGACCCACGTTGCCGAACTCGCGGCGGGCATTGTCGGCGGCATCGCGGGGCAACTCGCCGCGCGCGACGCGATCGCGCTCCGCCATCTCGAGGTGCGTCTGGAGCTCATCCGCCAGCTCCGCGGTGCGGCGCTCGCGCAGCCGCGTGAACCAGTCGAGCAGCCTCATGATTCCTCCGGCTGGGGCGCGACCATGAGCGCGGCGATCGCTCCGGTCAGTTGCTGCCAGCGCGAGCGTTCCGCCGTCAGGCGCGCGCGACCTTTGGATGTGAGGCGGTAGAGGCGCACCCGGCGGTTGGTGTCCGAGCGGCCCCACTCGGTGGCAATGACGCGTTGGCGCAGGAGACGCTGGAGCGCCGGATACAGCGATCCCGTTTCGACCTGGAGCACATTGTTCGACTGGGCGCGGATGAGCTGGACGATCCCGTACCCATGGCACGGGCCCCAGCGCAACGCTTGGAGCACGATCAGGTCCAGGGTGCCCTGGAGCAGCTCGATGCGGGAGGTGGGCGGATGCTTGGGCGACATATCCCCGTTAGGTAGACATCCTACGTACGGTATGTAGAGTGTCTACTATTCCGCGTGCCGTCAAGACCTGCGGCGGGGCGCCGGCCCGCTCGACGAGCTCAGTGGTTCGGACGCATGGGCCTGTCGGTTGAGACCGGCTGGGCGTAGGATCCAGGAATCACGTTCCTCGTTCCCGGGAGGCATCGGATGCGCCGTGCGTCGTTTGCGTCGTCGTGGGGGTGGCTCGCAGTGGCGCTGTGTCTCGCGGCGTGTTCCAGCGACACCGGGCCGGCCGGCGGTTCGGATCGCCTGACCGGGCGCCTCGTCGCCGGCGGCACGACGACGTGCGCCATCGACCACGCGGGGACGGCCTTCTGTTGGGGCGCCGGGTCCTCCGGCCAGCTCGGCAACGGCGGCACGGCCGAGTCGCCGGCCCCGGTGCGGGTGAACGGCGGCCCGTACAGCGCCTTGAGTGCGACCGACAACGCCGTGTGCGGGTTGCGCGTCGACGGCGGCGTCGAGTGTTGGGGCGGGCTGGTCGACGGGTGTTGTGCGCAGCCGGTTCCGCGGGCCACGGTCGCCGTCCCGACGCGCGTGGCGACGTCGATCGCGTTCTCGCACATGTCGCTCGGTGCCCTGGCCATGTGCGGGCTCGACGGGTCGCACCGGGCGTTCTGCTGGGGCGACGAGACCAACGGTGCGTTAGGCAACGGCATCGACACGAGCGCGATCGCGCCGCCGGCCACGCCGGTGGCGGGCGGACACGTGTTCGCGAGTCTGAGCGAGGGCGTGTTCGGCGGGTGTGGACTGGACGGCACGGGCCAGGCGTGGTGTTGGGGCGCCAACATTTTCGGCGAGCTCGGAACCGGCGATGCGTCGTCGATGACCGTGGCGGCCACGCCCGTCGCGGTGACGGGCGGCCTGCGGTTCACCCAACTGTCGGTGGGCGCCGCCTACGCGTGCGGGGTGACCACCACGGGCCTCACCGCATGCTGGGGCAACAACATCGGCGCCGCGTTAGGCGACGGCACGATGACCGGCCGGTCGTCGCCGACGCCGGTGGTCAACGCCAATTTCGTGGCGGTGTTCGCCGGCGCGAAGAACGACATCATCGACCATACGTGCGCGCTCGATGCGGCGGGTGCGGCGAGCTGCTGGGGCACCAACGACTCCGGTCAGTTAGGCGGACCGAGCACCGAGACCTGCAATTTCGGCAACGGCGTGCCCTGCTCGACGTCGCCGGTCGCCGTCGCCGGTGGCCTCACCTTCACGACGCTGGCGCTCGGGAACTCGCACACGTGCGGCATGGTGGCCGACGGTCACGTGTACTGCTGGGGGCGGAACGACGAGGGCGAGTTGGGCGACGGCACCACGACGACCAGCGCCACGCCGGTGCTGTCCCAGTTCACGCCGTGATCAGTCGCTGAATCGCGGTCGCCGCTGCGCGCCGCTCGTGGGGCGACTCATCGCAATGCACCGGGGTTCACATAGAACGACTGCTGGACGAGGTGCGCGACAGCGCAACCATTCCGATGCGCGGGAACGTACCGGCTGTGCAGCATCGCCTGGCGAGCCGCGTCGACGAGCTTCTTGTAGGAGGAGTCGAAATGGTCCGAGTCGGACGCCGACGCCATCGACGGGATGTCGTGCACGCTCTTCTTCTCCACGTTTCCATTGGGATCGATGGTTGCTTCCATGACCACCCGCCATGCGACGCCGTTCAACACATGGTCCGACGGGATGAAGTCCCCGCTCCGCGCCAACACCGGCGTACCGTTGGGATCGATCGGGTGGAGCGCCTTGTAGATCAGGTCAGCGGGTTGTGCAGGGTGGTCCGCGAGCCCGCCGAACACCTGCTTCCTCACGCGGACGCGGACCTCGGCTGTGTCGTGCGTCGCGTCCGTCGGCCACGCGATACGCAGAGCGTTGGGCGCCATGCTACTCAGGACCAGATCATAGAGACGCACGAAGCGCGCGGCCGCGCTGTCCGCGGCCGAGTCGACGCGCCAGGTGGCGGGTGCATCCCGGTGCAGCACGATGGTGATCGGCAGCACGCCATCATCTTCGGGATAGTCCAAGGTATCGGCGCGAGGGAGCAGCGTATCCGAGACGCCTAACGTGGCGCGTACGGCGCCGGCGATGCGGTGATTGAGCGCGATCAACTCGGCCGCACGCACGGTGGTGACGTCGATCGTCGTGAGCCATTGACTCATGACGTCGTACGCCCCGTCCCA
>DASYXE010000485.1:0-3440 GCA_035935375.1 Gemmatimonadaceae bacterium
GCGGCCAGCGCGAATCGATGGAATGTCATGTGGTCGATGCCCTCGAGCGTGGCGTGAAAGGTCCGTGCCCCGATCGCGCTCCCAACGGCGGGCGCGATCGCGGGAAAGAAAACTAGAGCGCCGACCTGTCAGCGCGATTACACGCGACGCGCGGTGCGCGCCGATCTCAGCGCGGGGCGGCGCCCACGGTCGTGGCGCCCGACCCCGAGCGCATCACCTCGCGCAGCACGGTGCCATCCACCGGCTCGGTCGGCCGCAGGCCAAGGTACGCGGCCAGCGTCGGGGCGATGTCCACCGTTCGCACCGCACGATCGACGCGCCGCGCCGCGATGCCCGGTCCCATGAACACGATCGGGACGTTGAGATCTTCGGCGTTCATCTGGCCGTGGTCGGCGCCCAACGATTTTCCGTTAGACCACACCCACTCGGGGGTCACCGCCGCGCAGACGAGCCATGGGAAATCGGCCGGCAGCGTGCGGCGCCAGCGCACCGCGGCGGCGTCGGACGCCGGCGCCGCGCGCAGCGAGCGCGGTGTGTACGCGTGGGCGATGCCCGTTCGGCGGCGAACCTCGCTCGCGATGGCGTCGGACAGACTGTCCACGTCGAGGCCGCGCGCGCGCAACGCGGGGATGTCGGCGAACAGCAGGCCGCCCGAAAATCGCACGCCGAAGTCCACGCGATATCGCGCGGTGAGCGCGTCGTTCAGGCGGCGCGCGACGTCGTCGAGCGAGACGCGCCCCGCCGCCCGGTGCCGGACCGCAACGGTGTTTTCGGGGATCGACGTCACGCCGTGATCGCCGGTGAGCGCCACGACCATGCGGTCGCGCGGCACGGACGCGGCGAGCGAATCGAAGAACCAGCCTAACCACTGATCGACGCGCAACAGCTGATCGTGAATTTCTCGCGAATCCGGGCCGTACGCATGGCCCACGGCGTCCGTCGTCGACAGCGAGACGACGAGCAGGTCGGTCGAGGCGCGTTCGCCTAACTTCAACTGGTGCGCGCCCTCGAGCGCGAAGTCGAGCGTGAGCGAATCCATCCACGGGTAGCTCGAGATGCGCGACGCGATCGAGTCGGCGGTGGATGGCAGCCGGTGCGGGAACGCGATGTCGGTGCCGTCGTGCTCCCACGGTTCGCTGTCCGGCTCGGGGTAGTCGGCGGCGGGGCGGAGCAGGGTCCACGATGTGCCGGCGAGGGACCCAACGCCGGCCCGCGCGTCATACGCGCGCACCCACGACGGCAACGAATCGGCGTAGTACGTGCTCGTGGTGAACGTGCCGCCCACGAACCAATAGACGTTGCCGCGCGCGCGTCCCACCGGAAGAATGGCGCCGCGATCCTTCCGCGACACCGACAGAATGCGCGTGCCGGTGTCGCGCGCGATGAGCCAATCGGCGAGGGTCGTGCCGCGAAAACGCGCGGGCGACGCACCCATCGCGCGTGGCGCGCCGATGATCGACACCGACGGATCGGGGACGCCGAGGTCGTTGAGCACGATGCCCGTGTGGACGGGTTCACGGCCCGACAGCATGGTCGAGTGTCCCGGCGCGGTCTCGGTGGTCGCGTGGTCTTGCAGACCGCCCATGTAGACGATGCCGTCGCGCCGAAGGCGTGCGAGGCCGCCCGTGAACTGCGCACCGAATCGATCGAGGTAATCGGCGCGCATCTGATCGATCGCAATGAGCACGACCAGCGATGGGCGTCGTTGGGCGGGCGTCGCGCGCTGCGTCGCGAGCGGTGACGCCACCAGGGTGAGCGCAGCGGCGGCAAGGCGATGGGCGCGCATGGCAATCTCCGGCGTTGCTGGTCGTGATGTTCGGATGCGCCGTAATCTCGCGCGCGACGGCGCGTTCGCCACGACCCATCGTGCGCCGTGACCGTTTCGTTGCGGCGTACGGCCGTGACCGCCGTGAAGCAGTCGTGATGTCGCCGCCGAAGAATCGCAACACATCCGAGACCCACCGTCGGCGTCGCGTCCCCTATGGTGCACTGCTCACGCACCACGCATCCACGATTGACTGGAGGGGCTATGCACTCTGTCGTTCGGACGGTGGCGCTGTTCGCGGCCGGTGCGGCGTTCGCAGCCGCCGGCGCCGCGGCGCAGGCGGGCGCGCCGGGTTCGCCTAACGGAACGGGCCGGGTGGTGGGGTACGTCACCGACTCGGCCGGCACGCCGCTCGCGGGCGCGACGGTGCACCTGTCCGGCACACGGTTAGGCGCGCGATCCGCCGCCGACGGCCGCTACCACCTCGAGGCGGTGCCGGCAGGGCGCGCCGCCGTGATCATCACCTACGTCGGCTTCGCCCCCGACACCGCCGCCGTGGACGTCGCCGCGAATCGCACCACGACCCACACGGTGCGCATGCGCAGCCTCGGCGCCTACTCGCTCGCGCAGATGCTCATCCTGGCGTCGCCGCGGCTGAGCGAAACCAAGGCCGCCGCGCTCGCCAAACAACGGGACGCCGACAACATCCTGTCCGTGCTGTCCGGCGATGAAATACGCTCGCTGCCGAACTTCAATGCCGCCGAGGCCGCGGGCCGCATTCCCGGCGTCTCGCTGGAGCGAGACGAAGGGGAAGGCAAGTTCGTGCAGGTGCGCGGCACGGAGCCCCGTCTGTCCAACGTGACCATCGATGGGTCGCACGTTCCCGGCACCGAAGCCGACCGCATCCCGAAGTTGGACGATGTCCCGTCCGATCTGCTCGGCGCCATCGAAGTGAACAAGACGTTGACCGCCGATCTGGACGCCGATGCGATCGGCGGCTCGGTGAATCTCGTCACCAAAACGCCGGAAGGCGCGCCGCGCGGGTATGTCGCCGGCCAGTACGGTCAGATCAGCGTCGCCGGCCGCAACACCTACCAAGGCGGCCTGACGTATGGCGGTCGATTCGGCGACGATGGCAAGCTCGGCCTCCTCATCGGGGGATCCGCCGACCAGAACAACCGGGCCATCGAAGATGTCGAGCCGAGCTGGGGCGTGTACAACGGATCGACCTCCGCGCCTAACGACTGGAGCCAGCGCGACTACCGCTACGACCGGTCCCGCTACGGCATCGGCGGCGACGTCGACTACCGGTTCGACAGCCAGAACCAGGTGTACGTGAAAGGCCTGTGGAGCTTGTTCCATAACTACGGCACGCGGTACGTCTTCGACGTGTCGGGAGACAGCGCGGCGCCGACCAGTCCGGTTGCGGGCGCGCTCGTGAATCCGGCGCTCCAGCGGGAATCGGAATTTCGCACGCCGTCCGAGCAGATGTGGGGCCTAACGGCGGGCGGCAAACACGACGTGGGACGATGGACCATCGACTACACGCTCAACTGGGCGGGCACCAGGCAGCAGGACCAGAACTATCGGTCGTCCACGTTCGAGTACGACGGGCCGCAGCTCGCCGACCTGTCGTACAACACCGCGAATCCGACCTATCCGACGTATCGCTACC
>DASYXE010000486.1:0-19182 GCA_035935375.1 Gemmatimonadaceae bacterium
TTCAACCGCGCGGTGAACGCCGTGCGCCAGCCGGGGTCGGCGTTCAAGCCCATCGTGTACGCGAGCGCGCTGCGCGACAGCATTCCGCCCAACGCCCTGATCGCGGACTCCGCGCTCGCGATCCCGATGCCGAACGGAAGCGTCTACCGGCCCGGCAACGCCGACGGCCTGTTCCTCGGGCCGCTGACGATGCGCGAGGCGTTGGTCCGGTCGCGCAACCCCGTCGCCGTCCAGTTAGGCATGCGGGTCGGGATGGACAGCGTCATCGCGCTCGCCAAGCGACTCGGCATCGACACGCCGATCGCGCCGTATCCGTCGAGCGCCATCGGCGCGAGCGCCGTGCGCCCCATCGACCTCGTGTCCGCGTACACTGTCTTCGACAACCTCGGATCGGTCGTCGAGCCGCGATACGTCGTGCGCATCGACGACCGCGCCGGCCACCAGGTCTGGGCGCCGCAGGCCCAGGCGCCGCGCTTCGCGCTCGATCCCCGCATCGCGTTCATCGTGCGCGACATGATGCGCGACGTCGTCGCCCGCGGCACCGCGACCTCGGTGCGCAAATGGGTGCCCGACGCCATTCCGGTCGCCGGGAAAACGGGGACCACCAACGACAACACCGACGTCTGGTTCGTCGGCATGACGCCCGACGTGGTGGCCGGCGTGTGGTTGGGCTTCGACACGCCGCAGCCGATCGTACCAGGCGCGGCCGGCGGGACGCTCGCGGCGCCGATCTGGGGCGACATGATCGCGCACTACTACCAGGGCAACCAGCCGGGCGGCAGCTGGAACGACGTGCCGGCCGGTATCGCAACCGCCGAGCTCGACCGTTTAGGCGGCGAGCCGGCAACCGACAGTACTCCCCCCGATCAGCGCTACACTGAATACTTCATGGATGGGACGCAGCCCGGCGCGCCGGCATCGGCGGCATGGGCGTTGTGGTCGTGGGGCCCCATCGGCATGCAGTGAACCGGAGGTTCACGTGTTCGGCGAAATCGGTATCGACAAGCTGCTCCTCATCTTGGGCGTCGTGCTCGTGTTCTTCGGGCCGCGCCGTCTGCCGGAGCTGGGTGCGACGTTAGGCAAAGGCATTCGGGACTTCAAGCGCAGTCTGGGCGGCCACGACATCGACCCGCCCGCCATGGCGCCGCCGGCGGCGACGCGCCCCGTGCGCGACGACGCGGCCGAGGCCGCGCCCGCCGAGCCCAAGCGCCTGATCCCGTAAGGCAGATGGCGGCCGCGCGATCAGCGCGCGCCCGCGGGCTCTTCCTCTTCGACCGGATGCGCGCTCGCGCCGGCGCCGTTAGGCGCCAGCGCGATCGCGAACACTTCATCCAGCGTGGTCACCGGGTGGAAGGTGAGCACCTTGCGCACCTCCTCCGGAATGTCCTCCAAGTCCGCCTCGTTGTCCTTGGGCAGCACGATGGTCGTGATGCCGGCCCGGTGCGCGCCGAGCACCTTCTCCTTCAGGCCGCCGATCGGCAGGACGCGTCCACGCAGGGTGATCTCGCCCGTCATGGCCACGTCGCGCCGCACGGGCACGCCGGACAACGCCGACACGAGCGCCGTCGACATCGTGACGCCCGCCGACGGACCGTCCTTCGGAATCGCGCCGGCCGGCACGTGGATGTGGGCCTCGATGCTGCCCAAGCCGTCCTCGGCGATCTTGAGGCTGTGCGCGTGCGTCGCCGCGTACGTGAGCGCCGCCCGCGCCGACTCCTTCATCACGTCCCCCAGCTGGCCCGTGAGGATGAGCGACACGGTGCCTAACGGACCAGCCTCCGTGATGCTCCCCGGCGAGGCGGCGCCGTACAACCGGCGAACCGCCGCTTCGACGAACATGATGTCGCCGCCGGCCGGCGTATAGTACATGCCGGTCGCCACGCCCACCTCGTTTTCCTCGGCCGCGTGCTCGGGGTGCACCTTCGGCCGGCCTAACAGCTCGCGGACGTCGGCCGGCGTCAGCTCGTTGGGCACCGGCTCGCCCGACGCGATGCGCCGCGCGACCTTGCGCGCCACCGCCCCGATCTGCCGCTCCAACTGCCGCACGCCGCTCTCGCGCGTGTACTGGCTCACGACGCTCATCACGGCATCGTCGTCGAACACCACACCTTTGTCCGACAACCCCGACTCCTCGAGCTGGCGCGGAATCAGATACTTCTTCGCGATCTCCGCCTTCTCACGCTCGGTGTAGCCGGAGAACTCCACCACCTCCATCCGGTCGAGCAGCGGCGCCGGAATGTTCTGGATGAAGTTGGCCGTCGCGATGAACAACACCTCGCTCAGATCGAACGGCACGTTCAGGTAGTGATCGGTGAACGTGTCGTTCTGCGCCGGATCCAACACCTCGAGCAGCGCGCTGGCCGGATCGCCCTGGAACGAGACGCCGAGCTTGTCGACCTCGTCGAGCAGGAACACGGGATTCTTCGTGCCCGCCTGCTTCATGCCCTGCACGATGCGGCCCGGCATCGCCCCGACGTACGTGCGGCGATGCCCGCGGATGTCCGCTTCGTCGCGCGCACCGCCCAACGAGGCGCGCACGTACTCTCTGCCTAACGCACGCGCGATCGACTTGGCGATGCTCGTCTTGCCCACGCCGGGCGGTCCGACGAAGAGCAGAATCGGCCCCTTCGCCATCGCGCGCGCCTTCGCCTCGCGCTTGTCGGTGATCTGGCGGTCGTCGTCGTCGTTGGGCTTGAGCGACGGCGTCGCGTCGTCCCGGCGCGGACGGATCTTGGCCGCGGGAAATTCCCCCGTCTTCTCGACCTCCGCCGCCAACTCCTGCGCGCGCAGCTGGCGCACCGCCAGGAACTCCAACACCCGGTCCTTCACGTCGGGCAGACCGTAGTGATCTTCGTCCAACACTTCGGCGGCGTGCTTGAGATCGAGGTTGTCGTCCGACCGCGTGTTCCACGGGAGCTCGGCGATCCACTCGAGGTACGTGCGGATCACCTGCGCCTCCATCGACTCCCGGCCGGAGCGCTCCAGCCGGCCCAACTCGCGCTCGACTTCCTGACGCGCTGCTTTCGGCAGCTCGAGCTTCGACAACTTCTCGCGAAGCTCCTCCATTTCGCGGCTCTGGTCGTCGTCGCCCAATTCTTTTTGAATCGCCTTCATCTGCTCGCGCAGATACATCTCGCGCTGGCGCTGGCCCAACTCCTCCTGCACCTGCGACTTGATCTCTTCCTGCGCCTCGAGCAAACCGATCTGCCGCTGCACGTGCACGAGCACGCGGCGCAGCCGCTCCTCGACGCTCAACGTTTCGAGCAGGCCCTGCTTCTCGGGAACCGACAGATCGATGTACCCCGCGACGAGATCGGCGAACTTGCCCGATTCGGTCACCGAGTCGAGCACCTGGTGCACCACCTCTTCGGGCAGACCACGCTTCTCGCCGAGCTCGGCGGCCCGCTCGCGCGCTTCTTTGTGCAGCGCCTCGAACGCCGGATCGTGCTCGTCCAGTGGATTCATTTCTTCCACCGGCACGGTCACCGCGGCGAGATAGTTGTCGGTTGTGGTGTATTGGAGAGACGTCGCGCGCTGCTCGCCTTGCAGCAGCAGCTGCACGCCGCCCAGTCCGCGCTGAACCTGTCCGATGCGCGCAATCACACCCATGGAGTACAGAATGTCGGGTGATGGCTCATCGGTGTTATCACGCTGTGCCACCGCGAACACGAGGCGATCCGCTTTGAGCGCCGCTTCAATGGCGCGCAACGTGCCCGGACGCCCAGCCGCAATCGGCTGGGTAAGGCCGGGGAAAATCACGGTTCCCCGCAGCGGTAGAACTGGAAGTGTTTGTCGTTGTGCCATGTCGTATAGTCTCTGGGATTACTGTCCAACAGCGTGAATCGACGCGCCGGAGCACGGGTTCCGCAGTGTCGCGCCTCGGCATGAGGTACGCCACGCGGGCAGGATTTGCAACTTCCTCCCGTCGCTTTGACGTAATGCAACTGCCACGACGACCGGGTCGTCTTTTCAGACGCTGCCGGCCATGGTACACTAAGCATCTTGTATTCCCCCAGAGACCCGTTTAGTGCCCGATCCGACCGCCACCTCTGCTGACGCCGAACTCAACGCGCTCGTCGAGCGCGCGCTGACGGCCAACTACGAGCTGGATCGCGAGCTCGGACGTGGCGGCATGGGCATCGTGTATCGAGCCAAAGACCGCCGTCTCAAGCGGATGGTGGCCATCAAGGTGCTGCCACCGGAGCTCGGGTTTCGCGGGGAGATCAAGTCGCGGTTCCTGCGCGAAGCGGAAACCGCGGCACAGCTCAGCCATCCCGACATCGTTCCGATCTACAGCGTCGACGAGCGCGAGGGCCTGGTGTTTTTCGTCATGGCCTGCGTGGACGGCGACACGCTCGCCAAGCGGTTGGCGGAGCGCGGCCCGATGCCGGTGGACGACGCCCGACGCATCCTGCGTGAGGTGGCCGACGCGCTCGCGTACGCGCACGCGCGCGGCGTGATCCACCGCGACATCAAACCCGACAACATTCTGTTGGGCGAAGACGGCCGAGCGATGGTCACGGACTTCGGCATTGCGCGCGCGATTCAGGAAGGCGCCGACTCTCGCCTCACGGCGACCGGCGTGGCCATCGGGACGCCGGCCTACATGTCGCCGGAGCAGGCCGCGGGCGACCGCGAGATCGACGGCCGCAGCGACCTCTATTCGTTAGGCATTGTCGGCTACCAGATGCTCGCCGGGCAGCTCCCGTTCCAGGCGTCGAGTACGGCCGCGATGCTCATGAAGCACATCTCCGAGCGGCCGGCGCCCCTCGATCAGGTTAGGCCCGACGTGCCGCCGGACCTCTCGGCCGCGATCATGGCGCTGCTGGAGAAGGAGCCCGTGAACCGGTTTCCGAGCGCGGCGGCGTTCGAGGCGGTGATGGCGGGCGACATGAGCCAGATGCCGGCCCGCACCGCGCAGCACACGGCGCCGCAGCCCGCCTGGGGGCCGCCGTCGACGTCGACGCAGGCCACGTGGGGTCCGCCGGCCACGTCGCCGCTCCCGGTGGCGCCGTACCCGTCGTACGGCGCGGCCGCTGTGCCTAACCAAGGACGGCATCTGACGCCGACGCCCGATGACATCGCGCGGTGGTCGGCGCCCGAAGTCCAGTCGTTCCGCTCCAAGTTCTACAAGTATTTCCTCGTCAACATCGTCATCGTGCTGGCGGCGGTCTTCTCGGACTCGGGATGGCTGTTCATCACGGTCTGCTGGAGCATGTACATGGCCGCCAAGTACTCGCGCCTCTGGTCGGCGGGGTACGATTGGCGGGACGTGTTCCGCCAGCCGCGTGACCGCCGACTCATCGACGTCGCGTCGGAGACGGTGGAGCAGGCGCAGTCGGTGTTCGACAAGAAGAAGCGCGACGAGCTGCGCCTGCGCGACCAAGCGGCGCGCGCCGCGCTGCCGGCGCCCACGACGCCGGGCGGCACGCCGTCGGCGGATTTCGGCCGCTACACGGACACGGTGCGACGCGCGGAGGTGGACCGCGGCGAGATTCTTCGGTTAGTCATGTCCCTCCCGCCGTCCGACCAGAGCCTGGTCGACGGCGTGGTCCCCGCCGCCGAGGGATTGTACCATCGCGTGCAGTCGCTGGCGCTGTCGTTGGTCGACCTGGACCGCACCTCGCGGCCCGACGACGCCGATCGCATCGAGCGCGAGATCGCGACGCTCGAGGCGCAGGCCAATCCGCTGGAGTACGCCGCGAGCGAGGAGCGTGTGCGCCGATTGGCGCGGCTCAAGCGCGACCGCCGCGCGGTGGCCGACGCGGTCAGGCGCCGGACCGACACGTGGGGCAAGCTCGAGAGCTGCGCGCTCGCCCTACAGAGCATGCGCGTCGACGTGCTCCGCCTCCGTGCCGGAGGCGTGGCGAGCGTGAGTCAGCACATCACGTTGCTCACTGAACGCGCGCGCTCGTTAGCCGACGAGGTCGATGCCGCGGTGGGCGGTGTCGATGACGCACGGCGAACGGCCGGCACCCGCGGCGCAGCGCGTGGAGCGCGGTAGCGTGTGACAGATCCCATGCGCGATCGCGTGACCACGGCGGTCGGCGATGCGTATCAGGTACACGCCGAAGTCGGACGCGGCGGCATGGCGGTGGTGTACCGCGCGACGGATGTGCGGCTCAAACGTACCGTCGCCATCAAGGTGCTCCCACCCGAGTTGGCCTTTCGCGAGGATGTCAGACGCCGGTTCCTGCGCGAGGCCCAGACCGCGGCGCAATTGAGCCATCCCAACATCGTGCCGATCTACTCGGTGGACGAGCGGGACGGCATCGTCTTCTTCGTGATGGGACTGGTCGAGGGCGAGAGTCTCGCGGCGCGTATCGCGCGCGGCCCGCTGTCGATCGCCGACGCGCGGCGCATACTCGCCGACGTGGCCGGTGCGCTGGCCTACGCACACGCGCACGGCGTCGTACACCGCGACGTCAAGCCCGACAACATCCTCCTCGAGCGCGAGAGCGGGCGGCCGATGGTCACGGACTTCGGCATCGCGCGCGCGGTCGAGGCCGATTCGCGCCTCACGGTCACCGGCATCGCCGTCGGCACGCCGGCCTACATGTCGCCGGAGCAAGCGTTAGGCGAACGCGACGTCGATGGCCGCAGCGACATCTACTCGTTGGGCGTGGTCGCGTACCAGGCGCTCGCCGGCGTGCTGCCGTTCCAGGCAGGCAATACGCCGGCGATGATGATGAAGCACATCAGCGAGACGCCGCGGCCGCTGCGGTCGCTGCGTCCCGACGTGCCGCCGCCGCTCGAGGGGGCCATCGCGCGCGCGCTCGTCAAGCGGCCGGAAGACCGGTGGCCGACCGCCACCGCGTTCCGCGACGCGCTGCTCCGCGATGAAGCGCCGCGCGTGCCGTGGCAGCACACGCCGGCCTCGGCGCCGCCGCGCATCGCGCCGCCGAACGCCGGCGCGTGGCCACCGGCCGCCGACAACACCCGCGTGGCGCCGCCCCCGCAGCCGGCGGCGATGCGCCCGCCGCCGATCGTCGCCCCGCAAGCGTTAGGCCTACCGGCCGCCCTCGAACCGCTGCACTTCGCCGCACAGGCGCTGTCGGCCCGTGACCTCCGGCGCATGTCGCGCTCCGAGCGGTGGCACGCGCGGCCGCTCGACGAGCGCATCACGGTGTTCCGGCGCAACCTGGCCAGCACGGGCGTGGTGATCGGCATGGTGGCCGGCATCAACCTGCTCACGTCGCCCGAGTTCCCGTGGTTCCTGTTCGTTGCGTTGGCCATGGGCGCGTCGGTGATGAAGCAGTGGAGCGCGCTGTGGGCTGAAGGCGTCACGTGGAAGCGCATCTTCAAGAAGCCCGATCCGGACGCGGTGCGCACCGTTGGGCCAGGCGTGAGCGCGCCGGCGCTGCCCGGACCATCCCAGGCGGAAATCGACGCTGCGAGGCTCGCGCCGCCCGAGGTGTTGGCGGGCCCGCACGGCGAAGCCGTCCGCCGCGCCGCCGCCGACCGCGCCACGATCGTCGCGATCATCGGCTCACTCGGCAAGGCGGATCGCGATCTGATTCCGGACGTCGGGCCGACGGTCGATGGGCTTGCCGAGCGCGCCGCGTCCATCGCGCAGATGCTCCATCATCTCGATCGCGACCTGTCGCCTCAGGCCGTAGGGGAACTGGAGCAGCGGATTGCGACGGTCAAGCGCGAGCCCGACGGCACCACCGAGCACGAGCGGCGTCTCTCGATGCTCGAGCGGCAGCACCAGTCGCTGTTGCAGCTCACCACGCGGCGCGAGCGGCTCGTTGGGCAGCTCGAGAGCGTCGGCATCGCGCTCCAGAACCTCAAGCTGGACCTGCTCAAGCTCCGCGCGTCGGGCGTGCAGTCGGCGATCGGCGAAGTGAACAGCGCCACCGTGGAGGCCCGCGCGCTGTCGCGCGACATCGGCCACGTGCTCGAGGCGGCCGACGAGGTGCGGAAGATCTGAGGTCGCGCCGCCCCGCGGGGCTTGGCGCTGCCTAACGTTGCAGCCAGCCTGCCAGAATCGCGCCGATGGTCTCGGGGGCTTCCTCGGGCGTGAAGTGCCGGACGTCCGCGATGATGTCGAGCGACGCGCCCGGAATCGTCGCGTGGAGGCGCTTGGCCAGCGCCGGCGGCAGGAACGGGTCGTGCGCACCCGACACGATCGCCGTCGGCGCGACGATGTCCTTGAGCCGCTGCTGCAACGCGACCGTCTCTTCGGCGTCCAGCGCCTCGAGGTGCGACACCAGCACGTCGCGGCCGTTGGGCTGGTGGAACGGCCGCACATAGATGTCGATCGAGCGCGCGCCGTTGTCCTCGTGGGCGTAGCCGCGCTCGAGCTCGGAGCGGAGGATCGACAGGATCCACGTCGCCGGCAGCAATCGCGTGAGCGGCAGCGTCGTGCGCGCGAGCCTGAGCTGCCGGGTAGGCCAGTCGTCGAACGCCACGGAGTCGATGAGCGCCAGGCGCGCGACGCGCGTCGGGTGCCGCACCGCCAGATACTGCGCAATGCCGCCGCCCAGGTCGTGCCCCACGATCGACGCGTACGAAATGCGCAACGCGTCCAGCAGCCCGATGACGCGCTCGGCGTGGCCTTTGATGCTGAGGTCGCGTCCGTTAGGCGGATCGCTGCGGCCGTAGCCGAGGAGGTCGATCACCACCACGCGGTGGCCCTCGGGGATGAGCGGCGCCACGTCCCGCCAGAGATGCGACGACGTGGGGAACCCGTGAATCAGGACGACGGGCTCCCCGGCGCCTCTCGTGCCCGAGGCGTAGTAGTACAGGCGCGCGCCACCTACGTCGACGAACTCACCCCGCATGGGAGATCATGGGACCTGTGCCGTGGGGAAGAGGCTGGTGCTCAGCGAGCCGCCGGCCGAACAATGTGGCCTGTCCGGTCCTCATCCGCTCAGGCGTGGACGAGCGCATCGGTGCTCGCGGCGTCACCCTGGTCATGCCCGGATGTCCACTCCACGATCCGGCCCGCGATCGCCGACGCGGCCACAGTGTACGGCGACGCCAGATACAACTGTCCCGGTCCCGATCGTCCCGGGAAGTTCCGATTGATCGCCGAGATCGTGACTTCGTCTTTGGTGCGCGACACGCCTGGGCCGGCGTTGATGCAGGCGCCGCACGACGGCTCGACGAACGTCGCGCCGACCTCCGCGAAGATCCGATCGTAGCCTCGCGCCTGGCAGTACTCGAACACCTCGCGAGACCCGCACTGGATGAAGCACCGAACGTGTTCCGCCACGTGCTCGCCGCGCTCCAGCGCCTCGGCGAACACGCGCGCGTACATGTCCATGTCTTCCTTCTTGCCTGCCGTGCAGGACCCGGCGTACGCGATGTCGATGCGCACGTCGCCAGGCAGCTCGTCGACGTACAAACCGTTGCCGGGATCGCCCGGCAGCGCAAGCATCGGACGCAGCGTCGAGGCGTCGATCTCGATCACCTTCACGTAGGACGCGTCCGGATCCGACGCGAGCCCCGCGCACAACGCGCGCGCCGACGCGACCGACATCCCGCGTTGCGCCACCAGGTATTCCACGGTGCGCTCGTCGGGTGCGATGACGCCGGTGAACGCGCCGACCTCCGCCGCCATGTTGGTCATCGTGGCGCGCTCGTCCACCGAGAGCGCCTCGACCGCTTCGCCGGCGTACTCGATGATCTGTCCGATCGCCTCGCCGCTCTTGATGTATGGATGGCGCAGGATCTCGAGCATGAAGTCCTTGGCCGTGATGTTAGGCGGCTTGGATCCGCGCACCACGACCTTGAACGACTGCGGCACTTCGACGCGCACGTCGTTGGTGATCCACGAATTGAAGATCGCTGTGGTCCCGACGCCGAACGCGATACACCCGACGGCGCCCGCGTGCGGCGTGTGCGAGTCCGAACCGATGATCACCTGGCCCGGCTCCGCGTGCGCTTCGAGAATCTTCGAGTGACAGATGGCCTCGGATCCCGCCGCGGCGAGGGCGCCGTGGAGGTTCAACCGATGATCCAGCTGTCCGTACAACTTGATGCCCTTCGACGCCGCGAATTCGCGCTGCTTTGTCTCCAGCTGGTTGGCGACGTCGAGGAGACCCATCTGCACGTGCTCGGGCCGCATCACCTGGTCGAGGAATGTCAGGTGGTCGCGGAAAAAGAACACAGACGACGGATCGTTCACCGGTTCGTCAGGCCCGACCAACTGGTCGAAGAAGATCGCCGCCATCGGCGTCACGTACTCGTGGCTGAACCGAATGTCGGTGCGAACGAATCCTTGGTCGCCGGGTTTGACCGCCGGAACGCCGATCGCCCCGGTGGCAGGGTCGGCCACCCAGTGGCGCGCAAAGATTTTCTCGGCGATGGTCATCGGCCGGCGCGGCGTGCTCACGCGCGGGACCGCGACCTTCCCCTGCAATCGCGCGAGATTGTAGTTGAACAACCCGCCGTACTCGATGATGCCGCGCGAAATGCCCCCTTCGTCCTTCGTGAATTCCGAGAGCGGAATTTCCGCGCCGCGCCGCACTCGCTCGATCAGACCAAAATCGGTGGACGTGAACACACCGAGGTTCTGACAGTTCTCGCGGTAAATGCGCTCGATGTTCTCGGCGATGACGAGACGAACGCCGGCCACCAGCTCTGCGTAAGGCGACTGCTCCCGCGACGATCCTTTCCCGCGGCGCTTGCCGGACACGGACGCGACGAAGTGCCCCGCGCGAACCGAGCCGCGAACGATCGGAAATTCCTCGCCGGCCTTCAGGCCGAGATACGGAAAGTCACCGAGCGTCTCGTCGAAGTAATAGCAGATGTAAGCCGGAGTAATCTCGTCCGTCGAGATATTGTCGCGAAGCTTCGGGTGGGACGGCGCACCCACCGGCGCGTGCGGATCGAACGGCAGATCCTCGCCGGCCAACTGACGCTTGATCAGGTCGGGAGACTCGGTCAGGAACAACACGCGTCCGTCGAAGCGGACGCGATCGGGTACCTTGTGGACCGGTCGCGTGAGTAGGCTCTCGATCATGCTCCAGCGCAGAGAGGGTCTTGCCGTCAAGATGACCGTTCGATAACCGGTCCACAAGCCAACTTCTTACCGGCGGCAGGACGATCAACGCACAGCGCCCCCTCAGACGGCTGCGGCCGACCCTCATCGGATCGGCCGCAGGCGATTTGTGCGTGCTACTGGACGCGTGCTTGCCCCACGTCATGGCGTCGGTCCCGCCTGTCGGAGCGCAGGCCTCGAGCGTCGCGGCGCCGGTCAACACGGTTCCGCCTCAGCGCTCGGCGATCCTGTCGGGTCCGCCGTACGTCGTGGCGGAAATGACGGCGATCTGCGCGCAGGCCGGCGCGGTTGCCCTGACGCCTGTCGTGGCGGATCGCACGACGATCATGAACGAGACCGCGGCGATCGCTCCTCAGGTTGTGCCGATCGTAGCGGATATCGCGCGTGTCCGAACGGATGTCGCGGCGATCGGAGCGGATGTGACGGGTGTCGTGACGCACGTCCTGTCCTGCCGGCGGAATGGCCGCTTGAGCAGAGATAGAAAGAGCAGGGGTTGCAAAGCCAACAGCCATTGCGGCGCCTAGGGCCGCGAGTCGTAGCCTCAACATGGTGCCTCCGTCCAGTTTCGATCGCGTGCACCGGCACGCTCGTTTGGTTCGTAGATAGTGGACGTATCCGCGAGTTCGGCGTTAAGGAGCCTTCGCGTTAGCGGCATACGGGCAGATGAAGTAACGGCAACGAGTTGGAACAGATGACGTCACATGGCGATGTTGTTCGTCCCTCTGGCGCGTTGCCAGAAAACTGATATCGTTAGCGCCGGCGGCTGGGCGTCTTGGGCATTGCCAGCTATTGCGTTGTCCTCCAACGACTTATCGTTATTGACGAGGGCGTCGTGACCGTTCCGACCATGCCGGGCGTACCAGCGCCAATCCCCCCGCCACCAGCCGAACCAGTCACATTTCCGCTGTCCTGGATTCTCAGTACAGCGATATCTCCGATACAGTATCGCGCCAGCAGCGAAGTGGCCCGCCTGACCGGCATGCCGCCATCCATGGCTGGCCTTCCATACTGCTATGGGCCGGCCTTGTCGCTTGCCTTGTCCCAGCGACCCGACGGGACGTGGAATGGCGCGATGCTCACGATTCCCGGCGCCCGCGCTCAAGACTTCGAGGGCGTCGGAACAATCCCCGCCGTTAGGCGCATGCTGGAATATGGCTGGGATCGAGAATCGCCGCCCTTGGTACGAGCCAGGCGTACCCTCTTTCGGCTGTTGGCCGAAGACGACGACGCGGGCCTCATGTTCGAGTTGGGGCCGAAGGGAGGCGCGACGGACGTCGATACGGTGCGACACGCGAGGGCGATGCTGCGCGAAGCCGCAGCTGCCACGCTTGCACAGGCCGGCTACGAGGCGGACCCGAGGCTGCGAGGCGCCGCTCGACGCATCGTCGAGCGCTTCGATTCGTATCTCCGATCGCCGCTCGCTGAGAAACCGTTTGTGCGCGCGGGGAATCAGCACGTGTTGGCACCGGAAGCCGCGCCCCCTTCGATCTACGCGCTCGTCATGCTCGCGCACATGCCGCGGTTCTGCAGCGAGAACTACGACATTATGGACCACGTGTACGCGTCCCTGTCGCAGCCCGCGCCCCGCGCTCTACCCGCACGCGTGGTGGGCAAGCGTGTGATGTCCGAGCCGCATTTGGTGTTAGGCGACCCGCTGCCGCACCGCAGCGCCGTTGAAGCCGATTTCGCCGGTGCGCTCTTCTGGCTCGAAACGCTCGCTCGCCTGGGCTTGTTGCGCCGCAACGAGAACTGGTCGCGGATCTTTGACCACCTTCTCGACGAGCGCGATGCGTCCGGCGTCTGGCGAATCGACAGGCGCCTGTCGTCGGCGCGCTCGAGCATCCCGTTCGCGTGGGCGAGTTTCCCACTCGAGCCGCATCCGGCGCCCGACGCGCTAGCGGCCGAAGGGACGTTCCGTCTGGGCGTGATCGCGCGGTGGTCGGGTCGCGCGATCGAGCTGGCGTGAGCGGTCATCTCACTCTCCCGACTCGCGACACGGTCACGGTTTCTGCAACCGCCCCCGCGCGAACGACGAGCGTGGTGTTTGACGCGCCGAATGCGCGCCCCGTTGGGCCGAAGCGAATGGTGTCGCGACTGGCCGTCAACCGCGAGCGAAGGTCTCCGGCGAGCGCATGGCGCAGCACCGTGTCGCGATCGACAACCACCGTGACGGTGGCGAGTGCCGCATCGACGATGACCAGTGCGGCGCTCGCGTGCGCGAGTGCGGCGTCACGCGCGGATGCCAAAGTGGCGCGCAGTGTCGTGGTTGCGGCGCGGACCGTTGCGCGATCGCGCGACCGCACGGCGGGCGGTGCGGCGATTGCGGCGATCGTGGTCATGATGGTCAGTGCGGCGAGCAGTTCCCATAGGGAATGAGCGTTGCGCATGCTACCTCTCAGTGGTCGACGCGCATGAGATACCACTCGCGGTCGATCACGCCGTGAGCAAAACGCCGACGGGCGGAGCAAATCATTGCACGAAGGGCGCTGGCGTCGGCCTGCGTTTCGCGCATATGGTTCGAGAGGCGCGGTGGTGGTGGGTTATCCGAGAGGGCGCATGACGATCACGATCGAGTATTGCACGCTTTGAAACTACGAGCCGAGGGCCACCAGGTTGGCGGCCGAGCTCAAGGGACGGTATCCGGACGCGGACATCACGCTGCAGCCATCGCGCGGCGGGCGCTTCGAGGTATCGCTCGACGGGGCGCCGATCTTCGAGAAGTCGAAGCTCGGCCGACACGCCAAAGAGGGAGAGATCCTCGGGTTGATCGCGCGCGCGCGCGGCGGCCGAGCCCCGTAGCCGCCGGTCCCGCGCCCGAGCGTTAGGCCTCTGCATCGATGCGCATCGCGATCTCGACCGGCGGCGGCGACGCACCCGGACTGAACGCCGTCATCCGCGCCGCGGTCCTGTCCGCCCTCGGCCGCGGCTGGGACGTGTTAGGCATCAAGCGCGGCTACGCCGGACTGTTAGGCGAAGACGAGGTCGTGCCCCTCACCCGGGAATCGGTGCGCGGCATCGCGCACATGGGCGGCACGATCCTGCGGACCACGAATCGCGGCGACCCGTTCCATTACCCGGCCGTCGGCCCCGACGGCGCCTACTGCGAGGTCGACCGCTCCGACGAGCTCATCGAGCGCGCCGGCAACCTCGGCGTCGAGGCGATGATCATCATCGGCGGCGATGGCTCGCTCCGCATCGCCCAACGGTTGTTCGAGCGCGGCCTCAAGGTGGTGGGCGTCCCCAAAACGATCGACAACGACGTCAGCGGCACCATCACGACGTTCGGCTTCGACACCGCCGTGAACACCGCGCTCGAGGCGATCGACAAACTGCACACCACCGCGGAAAGCCACGATCGCGTGATCGTCATGGAAGTGATGGGGCGCGACGCCGGATTCATTGCCCTGCACAGCGGCGTGGCGGGCTCAGCGGACGTCATCCTGATACCGGAAATTCCCTACGACGTCGAGAAGGTGTGCGAGAAAATTCGCTCGCGCGACCGTGCCGGTCGCTACTTTTCGATCGTCGTCGTGGCAGAAGGGGCGCGACCGGTTGGCGGCAGCGTCTCGGTGATCGGCGAATCGCTGCCCGGCGGCGACCTTCGGTTAGGCGGAGTGGCGGACAAGCTCGCGCGCGAGATCCAGACGCGCACGGGCAAGGAGTGCCGCTCGCTGACCTTGGGACACCTGCAGCGGGGCGGGATGCCGACGGGCTACGACCGCTTGCTGGCGACCCGCTTCGGCGGCGCGGCGGTGCGCGCCATCGCCGCGGGATGCTTCGGACAAATGGTAGCCTTGCAGTCGCCGCACATCGTGTGCATCCCGATCGCCGACGCGTTGGCCCAACCGAAACGAGTCGACCCGTCTCACGACGTCGTGATGACAGCCCGTGCGACAGGGGTCTCGTTTGGCGATTAGCGGGCTGACGGGGCGGAGGCGGGCCAGTCCAGCCACCCGGACGGTCATGTCCGGACAATAGGACACCGGCCATCGGACGCGGCGGTTGTTCGTTGGCAAGTCGCTGTGCCACAACTGGTTGTACGGTGTAGAAATCGATGCGATCATGGCACTGGCCGTGCAGACCCGGGTGCCTGAAGAACAGCAGGTTCGGAGGTTCGATGACCCGCTTCGCCTTGATCCTACTTCTCGCTGTCGCCGCGCCTACCGCGGCGCAAGCGCTGGAGCAGGGGAAAAACGGCGATCAAACCGCCACTGAGCACCGGCCGCCGCCGGGGATGTGCCGTATCTGGATCAACGGCGTCCCCGCCGAGCGTCAGCCGGCGCCCACGGACTGTGCGACGGCTATGCGCCGCCGCCCGTCCAACGCGCGGGTCATCTTCGGCGACGAAGTGCGCGGAACGCGCGTGGCGCGTCCTCCGGTGCAACAGCCGACGGAGCCGCAGATCAACCAACAGCCGAGCCAACAGCCCAACCAGCCGAAGACCAACGAGCCCCGGCCTAACGAGCCGCGCCAGGTCGACCCGAACACCAACGAGCCGCACCCGGCGCAGCCGCGCCCGCAGCCTCGTCCGCCCGTGCGCCTGCCGCCGCGGCCCGTGGCGAAGCCGCACAAGCCCGGCGGCCCTCCGATGTCGCGCATCCGGATTCACTAGTGGAGCGCGTCTGAGGTTCGTATAGCAGTCAGGGAATGGGGAAGCGCTCGCTAGTCGCTCGCGCTTCCCCATTCCCCATCTCCACTCTCATAATTTCTGACGCACTTCACTAGCGCCAGCTTCCCTCGGCAGTGCGCGCGCCACAAGCTTCGCTCGTGGCACGTGATGCATCGCAATTCCGTCGGCCGCTCGATCGCGGGCTTCCACCCGATCATGACGCGTTCCTCGCGGCCGAGCCGCCGACGGGGCGCGTCATCGTCATCGCGCCCACGCGTGCGGCCTGCGAGACGATCGAAATCGCGATTGGTCTGCATCTCGAGACGCTGCTCGAGCGCGAGCACGGCGCCGAGATTCGCGAGCTCGCGGGGACGGGCAAGGGATTCGGGATCGTTGCCGGGACCGGCACCGGAAAGACCCTCGCGATCCGTACCATGGCGGAAACCATCCTCGGCGTGCCGCTCCGCGTGGGTGTGGTCAACCGCGAGCGCGAAGCGACGCCCGACACGCCGACCTGGAACGTCGTGATCGTCACCACCGGCATCGCGCGCCGGTGGTTCCAGGACGGCGACATCGTGCAGCGCGACACGCTCATCGTCGACGAGATCCACCAGACGTCCGCGGAGCTCGAGCTGTGCCTTGCGTTAGGCAAGCGCGTTGGCTGCCGGTTCATCTGGCTCTCGGCCACCGTGGATCCGACGTTTTACGCCCGCTACCTGTCCTCGCAGGCGGTGCTCGAGACGCACGCGTTCGATCCCGAGAAGGCGGCGAACGTCGTGGTGATGAACCGGCATCCGATCGAATTTCTCGACGAGCGATTCCTCACGCGCGTGCAGCGCGAGCGCCGCGGCGTGGGTGTGTTTCTGCCCACGCGCGCCGCGGTCGAAGACGTCGCCGACATGGTCCACCGGCGCTCGGCGCGCATCGAGAGCGCGTTTTACCACGGCGGCGAGCCCATCCGCGTGATCCGGCCATTTCTCGAGGGTGGGGTGCGCAAGCCGTATCTGCTGGCGATGACCGCAGCCGGGCAGAGCGCGCTCAACGTGCGCGGACTCGACACGGTCGTGATCGACGACACCCGATTCGCGAACCGCATCGAGCACGGCCGGAACGTGCTCACGCGCGTCCACCTCGGTGCGAACGAGATTCTGCAGATGGCGGGACGCGTGCATGGGCGGGTGGAAGGCGGGCGCGTGGTCATCCTCAGCGACCGCGACATCGAGTTTCGCGCGCTGCGCCCAACGGAACCGGAATTTCAGCTGGCGGGCGACTCCGAGCGCGTCGCGCTCACGTGCGCCGATCTCGGGGTGCGCGCGGACGCGCTGGACCTCCCGGTTCCGTTAGACCGCCTCGCGTATCGGGCGGCCGTGTCGCGACTCGAGCAGCGCGGCATCGTCGAGGGCGGCCGGCTGACGCCGTACGGCAAAGCCGTCGAAGCGCTGCCGGTGGAACGGCCCTGGGCGGAGCTCCTCGTGCACGCCGACGATGATCTCGTGCCGTACATCGCGGTGGCGGCGTCGATCGAGTCGCTGCACCGCATGACGCGCGACGAGCGCGACCTCGAGGGGCTGATCGTACCGGGAAGCGACCATCTCACGGCGTACAACCTGTACGCCGAGGCGTTTCGGCGGCACGGCGCGGTGGGCGAGGTGTACGGGTTGCCGCGACACGTGTTCGGCGATGCCATCGACGACTGGGCCGAGCGCCGCGGCGCGCTCGTGAAGGCCATCGAGGACGCAGCGTTAGGCATGGCGAGCATCTATCGCGCCCTCGGCCTCCCGTTGCCCTCCCGGATGGTGCTCGCCGATGACGCGGTGTACGGACGGTTCGCCGATCTCGTCGCGCGCATCATGCCGTTCGATCTGGTGATCGGCGAGCAGACCGCGGACGGCGAGGAGGCACGCGTGTCGAAGGGCAGCGTGTGCGGCACCTGGGGCGCCGTCGCGGGGACGCTGCGCTACTTCGCGGATCGAACCGGCACCCCGCGCGCCGCCATCGAGGGCACACAGATCGCCCTCGACCTGATCCGCCGCTCGGCCACGTTAGGCGAAGCCGAGCTCGTGTACGATCCCGCGCGCAAGCGCGGGGCGCTCGCGGTGACGCGACGGACGCGCTACCACGGCTTCGAGTTGGGCCGCGAGCGCGAGCCGGTGGACGCGTTTCCCGATGCCCTGGCCGAGCAGGCGAGACACGTCTTGGCCGACGCGCTCGCGCGCGGCGAGGCGCGGCACCACGCGGTGCGACAGAATCGCCAGGCGATCGATGCGCTGCGCGACGTCTACCGGCGGTCGGGCGGCCGGACGCCACGGTTAGGCCTGGCCGAGCTCACCGCGTTCTACGAGGGCAAGCTCGCCGGCGTCCGCTCGATGGACGGCTTTCGATCGGCGGATCTGCGCCTCGACCCCGACGCGATGGTACCGGCGTCCGAGCGTGCGCGCTGGATGGCATTGCCGTCGTCGGCGCCCATTCGCGGACACGACGTTCCAGTCGAATACGAGGTCGACGACGCGGGCGCCGGCGTGATTCGTCTCCGGCTGCCCGAGAAAGTCGCGCGGACGCTCGTGGCGTCGGAGCTGCCGCCCTTCGACCGACCGGTGCGATTCGTGGTCACCCGCGGCCAGCGCGGCGCCGTCCGCGCGACGACGCTCGAGGAGCTGCAGGAGCTGCTCGACCTGCCGTGGTCCCCGGCCGAGCGCGCATCCGATGGACGCGACCGCCACCGCGGCCCGCCACGCCACCAGCGACACGACCGGCGGGGCCGGCGCCGCCGTTAGGCGGCGGGCGGGTCGGCGATGTCGGTCACGTAGCGCTCCTCGCGGAACGGCACGAATCCACGCGCCCGATAGTTGGGCAGAGCGTGCGGGCTGTCCAGCGTGCACGTGTGCAGCCAGACCCGCCGAGCGCCGTCCGCCCAGGCCTGCCGCACGGCGCGGGTCAGCAACTGCTTGCCCCAGCCCTGTCCCGTCCGCTCCGGCATGAGACCGAAATACACGATTTCCGTGTCGCTGGATTCGGCTCGCCGAAGCTCGAAGTAGCCCGCGGGCGCTCCGTCCAGCCACGCCACCCACAACGTCACGCCGGGCGTCGCGAGATAGGTCACGATCTGCGCGTCGCTCCAGTCCAAGCGATCTCGCCAGTAATGCGTGCGCCCGACTTCGCCGTAGAGGTAGCGGAAAAACGAGGGCGGGCAGGAATCCACGCGCGCAACATGCAGTCGATCATCGGCGTCCGCGCCGCGCAGTTGGCCCGGTTCGGTGAGCTCCAAATAGGTGCGCGTGACGGTCACAGAAGCCATTCGAATAGCCTGAAACCGAGGTGGACTCTCAAGATAACGTGGCCTGGCTGGGTGGCCGAGAGCTGGACCGCGCGGTCCACATCTGGTGGTCAGAGAATCGTCATAGCAGCGTACCGGATTTGATAACTATAATGTAACGTATTGTTTGCAAAGGCTTTGGGACATCGGGCCAGGGGCCATTGCTTTTTGGACCGATCGGTCTTATCATGAGTCGCCATGAAAGATCGCCGAATGCAGATCGTGGAAGCCGCGACAGCCGTGATGCGT
>DASYXE010000487.1:0-3206 GCA_035935375.1 Gemmatimonadaceae bacterium
GGAACACCAGCAGCCGGTGTCGCTGGTAGGGCGCCATCCGCTCCCAGAGCACCGGCGCCACCACGCCCATCACCACGTTGGCCAGCATCAGGCCCACGCCCTCGAGCATGAAGGGCTTGTACCAGAGCACCAGCGCCAACAGCAGCAGGAACCACGCGCCCCACAGACTCGTGTTGAAGGCGAGGATCAGGCTCACCGCGGGCGACGCGACCAGCACGAGCAGCGGAAACGGCACGCCGGACCAGTAGAGCATCGAGAAGAAAATCCCGATGAACACGAGGCCGGTGCCGAGGTCCGGCTGCATCATGATCAGGGCCCACGGCAGGAAGGCGACTAACGCGGGCTGCCACAGATCGAGCAGCGACTTGGGCGGCTCGCGCCGCGCCGCCAACACGCGCGCGAGCATCAGCACGACCGTCACCTTGGCCAGCTCCGACGGTTGGCCTAACCGAACGCCGCCGATGCCGATCCAGCTCTTGTGGCTCGCCGCGGTGCCGGCGCCCGTGCCGATCACCAGCAGCAGTGCCAGGAGCGCGAGCGACATCAGGTACACGGGCAGCGCCGCCCACTCGAAGAACCGCACCGACGCCCGGCTCACCGCGTACGCGCCTACCAAACCGAAAATGAGCCACCGGATCTGCGACGCCCATGCGTGCGTCGCCGACGTCGGCACATCCGTCTGGCCCGCCGAATAGACCATCGCGATCCCGTACGCCGACAGGAGCAGCGCCGTGAGCACGAGCGGGACATCCACGACCACTCGGCGCGATGACATCAGCCTTCCGTGTTGATGTGCTGCGTCGGAACGATCTTGAGGTACGACTGGATCATTTCCGACGCGATGTGCGCGGCGCGCGGGCCGTGTCCGCCGAACTCGATCAGCACGGCCACGAGAATCTTGGGATCATCGGCCGGCGCGAAACCCACGAACCACGCGTGGTCGTGCAGCCGATCCTGGGAGTTTTGCGCCGTGCCGGTCTTGCCCGCGAGCACCGTTCCTTTGATCTGCGCGCTTGCGGCGGTGCCCGATGACACCACGCCCGCCAACGCCGCGCGCAGCCCCGCGAGCTGGTCTTCGTTCAGCGAGAAGACGCGCGTGCGATCGGGTGCGTGCCGCGCGATTTCGGGCCGCGACTCGGTGCCATCCGTGGCTAACGCGGTGTAGAAGCGCGCCATGTTCGCCACCGTTTGCGCGTTCTCGCCCTGGCCGATCGCGAGGTTGAGCAGCACGGCCTGGCTCCATCCGCGCTTCCCGTACTTCCGATCGTAGTACTCTTCCGCATCGGCGTACGGAAACAGCGGACGGGATTCGTCGGGCAGGTCGATGCCCGACCGGTCGCGGCCGCCGAATCGGATGCCGCCCGCCACGAGTCTCGTCAGGCCGACCTTCAGGCCTAACTGATAAAAGTAGACGTCGCACGACTGCTCGATGGCCTGCGCGAGCGTCAGGTCACCGTGGCCTTTGTGGTCCCAGCACTTGAAGTACCGGTTGCCGAACTGGAAGCCGCCCGTGCACGGCTCGGGCATCCGATCGTCGAGCGTTGCAATCCCGCTCTCGAGCGCGATGGCCGCCGTCGCCAGCTTCCAGGTGGAACCCGGTGGGTATCGGCCTTGGATGACCTTGTTGTACAGCGGATGGCGCGGGTCGTCGTTGAGCGCCTTCCACAGGTCCTGCGGGATGCCCCCGATGAAGCGATTCGGGTCGAACGATGGGGCACTGTACAGCGCGAGTACGCCGCCGGTCTTCGGGTCGAGCGCAATGGCGCCGCCCTGGAGCGAGTCGCCGAATAGCGACGCCGTGTATTTCTGGAGTTCGAGGTCGATGTTCGTTTGCAGCGCCGGACCTGGCTTCGGCAGCAGATCCTGCCGTGCGCCCGCTTCGCGGACCACGCGACCGCGCGCATCCACTTCCACGAAGCGAACACCCTCGGTGCCGCGCAGCGAGTCCTCGTATTCTTTTTCGAGCCCGCCCTTCCCCACCTGTTGGCCGGTTTTGTAGCCGCGATACTGCGGCGCCGCAAGCTCCGACTCCGTGATTTCGCCCACGTAGCCCATGAAGGACGCCACCGCGGACCCGTCGGGATAGTAGCGTTTGGGCGCAGACTGGATGATCAGGCCGGGGAACTCGATGCGCCGTTCTTCCAGCATCGACACGACGTCGAACGAGGCGTCGGACAGCACGACCGTCGGGCGGTAGGGCGCGCGGCGGTAGCGCCTAACGGACAGGTCGATTTCGTCGGGGCTGAGCGGGATGATCTCCGCCAGCCGCTGGAGCGACGCGCGCAGCGAATCCGCGCTCGGGCTCAGCAACGAGACCGAGTAGCCCGGCACGTTCTCGGCCAGCACTTCGTTGTGCCGGTCGTAGATGATGCCGCGTGGCGCCGGGAGCGGAACCTCGCGCAGCCGGTTCTCTTCGGACTGCAGCGCGTAGCGCGAATTCTCGACGATCTGCGTGCGGAAGAACGCGCCCAGCAAGAGTACGAACAATACCGCCAGGGCACCCGACACGAACCGCCCGCGGCGCGCGACTTCGTTGGGGTGGAAGCTCACGTCGCGGGCGCGCGCAGAATCGGGCGCAGAATGAGCAGCGTCAACAAGCCGAAGAGCGCGGTGACCACGCCCTTGAGCGGCGACCACACGAGGAGCTCGACCAACAGGGCGCCGCCCGTCATCTGGTGCGCCGCCAGCAACACGATCACGTCGAACGCCCACTTGCCGCAGAAGAAGAACAGCGCGTTGAGCACGACGTCGTCGGCGAAGAACACCGCCTTGAGCCACGACGCCCCGAACCCCACGAGGCACATGCCTAACGCGCCGGCGCCGAACGCGTGCGGCTCGAGCGAGTCGGCCACCACGCCCATGAGGAGGCCCAGGAGCGCGGCGTTGCCCGGCCGGATCCGAATGGACACCAGCAAGAGCGCGATGAGCAGGAAATCCGGACTGGCGTGCCAGCCGAGCATCGGCCGCAGCGTGTAGTGCAGAAGGACGAGCACGACAAACGCGAGAATCGTCCGCGCGAGATCGGTCGGCCTCATGGCGACCGCCTGCCACCGCTGTCGGGCGGCGTCGGCGCCGGCGTCGCCGGTGTCGCCGGCGCGCGGTGCGTGGTGTCCGGCACCGTCCGAGCGGAGTCGGCATGGACCGACGGACGCGCCGCATCGCGCAGGGCGTGCGGCAGCGTATCCCGCCTAACGCGGTGCACCGTG
>DASYXE010000488.1:0-2969 GCA_035935375.1 Gemmatimonadaceae bacterium
CCAGTTGAGTGTCGCGCCGCGCGCCGTGCCGCTCGTGAAGCGCCTCGTGTGCGCGATCGCTGTTGCGGATGCCAAGCGCGCCGCGGACGAGGCACTCCAAGCGCGCACCGCGCAAGACGCTCAACGCATCCTCGCCCATCATCTCACCGAGACCGCGGCAAGCGATCCGTTCCTGCGCGACGGCGGTGCCGGGGGCGGTTGAAAACTGCAACTGCTTTAGAAAGATAACGAAAGGGAAACAAAGGATAACGAAAATGATCGTTCTGCGCGGGGGGAAGTATAGCCGCCCAATGGATGGTGGGGTTTTTTTGTTGTTAAACAAAAACACATCTCCTATCCGTTAGGCGACGCCCCCACCTCCGCGCAGGACGATCACTTTCTTTATCCTTTGTTTCCCTTTCGTGATCCTTTCAAGGAGTTTGCAGTTTTCTCACCACGCGCACCGACTCCCTGCTATCCCGCGAGCCCTTCGTCGATCGTGCTGAGTATCGTACCACGTCGCTCGGCGCGTTTTACCAACGGCTTGGGCCCGAAATGGAAGACCAATCCGACCCGCAAATGCGTGGCGCACAGATAGCTGAATACCTGCCGAACTGAAGCGGCGGGCAGTGTGGGGCCGGCCTTGAGCTCCACGACGATGGCGCCATTGACGACCATATCCAGGCGGTGCTTGGCGATCTCGCGGCCCTTGTACGCGACAGGAACCAATACCTCGCGCCCAACGCTGTGTCCGCGGCCGGTCAGCTCTACCTCGAGCGCGGCGGCGTAGACGTGCTCGACGAAGCCATAGCCCAGGCAGTTGTAAACTTCGAAGAAGGCGCCGATGACAGATTGCGTCAGGTCGCGCGCGAATAGGTGGTCCTCGTTTGCCATGCCGGCACAGTAGATGACCCGGAGGGATCTGCGCGAGCATTCTATTGCGCGCCCGATCTTCTCGTTGCACGACCCCTCGTAGCTCGGTATCATTCGACCGTCGTTTCATTCTCGAACACTCGCGCGCCGCTCGCGTCGGCCGCGCCGGAGATTCGCGTGCCCGAGCGCTTCCTTTTCACCTCGGAGTCCGTCACCGAGGGCCACCCGGACAAGATTGCCGACCAGATCTCCGATGGAGTGCTGGACGCGATTCTCGCCGAAGATCCGGGTGCACGTGTAGCCTGCGAGACGCTCGTCACGACGGGCCTCGCCTGCGTGGCCGGCGAGATCACCACCACCACGTACGTCTCGATCCCCGACATCGTCCGGTCGACCATTGCCGACATCGGCTACACCGATGCGACTTTCGGCTTCGACTCCAAGACGTGCGCGGTGATGAGCACCATCGACCGCCAGTCGCCCGACATCGCGATGGGCGTCGACACGGGCGGTGCAGGCGATCAAGGCATGATGTTCGGCTACGCCACCGACGAAACGCCCGAGCTCATGCCGATGCCCATCCAGCTCGCGCACGCGCTCACGCGAGCGTTAGCCGAGCGTCGCAAGTGCGGCGATCTGCCCTGGCTCAGGCCCGACGGGAAGGCACAGGTCACCGTCGAATACGAGAACGGGCGGCCCGTGCGCGTCCCGACCGTGGTCGTCTCCACGCAGCACGCCGATTCCATTTCGACGGACGACGTGCGCGCGGCGATCATCGGCAACGTGATCGTGCCCACGCTGCCGCGCGAGATGTTCGACCCGCGGCGCGCCGCGATCCACGTCAATCCCACGGGGCGATTCGTCGTCGGCGGGCCGCAGGGCGACGCCGGCCTAACGGGACGCAAGATCATCGTCGACACGTACGGCGGCGCGGCGCGCCACGGCGGCGGCGCGTTCAGCGGCAAGGATCCATCCAAGGTCGATCGCTGCGCCGCCTACGCCGCGCGCTGGGTCGCCAAGAACATCGTGGCCGCCGGCCTCGCGCACCGCTGCGAATTGCAAATCGCCTATGCGATCGGCGTGCGTGAGCCCGTGAGCGTGATGGTCGACACGTTCGGCACCGCCACCGTCGATGAAAGCAGGATCGAGAAAGCGGTGCGCGATGTGTTCGATCTCACGCCGCGCGCCATCATCGACGCACTCGGCCTCCGCTCGCCGATCTATCAGCGGACGGCGTCGTACGGCCACTTCGGCCGTGAGGCGTGCACGGCGCAGCGCAACGGGCGCCAAGTCACGTACTTTTCCTGGGAACGCACGGACCGCATCGAGGCGCTCAAGCGCGCGATCTGACGCGCGCCCGCACTGGGCGGCACGGCAATCGCGACGCGTCGTCGCACGTGGGTTCGAGTCTTTTTCACCCTTTCTGGATCTCGCATGGCCACCATCGCCAAGACAGAATCCCGCTCGACGACGCACGACGTTCGCGACCTGGCTCTCGCCGATCACGGCCGGCAGCGCGCCGAGTGGGCCGAGCGATCGATGCAGGTGCTCCGCCAGATCCGCGAGCGGTTTGCGAAGGAACGGCCGCTGGCCGGCAAACGCGTGTCGGCGTGCCTGCACGTCACGAGCGAGACGGCCAACCTGATGATCACGCTCAAGGCCGGCGGCGCGGACATCGCGCTCTGTGCATCCAACCCGCTCTCGACGCAGGACGACATCGCCGCGCACCTCGTGCGCGACCACGGCATCAAGGTGTTCGCGATCAAGGGCGAGGACAACGATACGTACTACGAGCACATCCGGGCCGCCATCGCGCACGAGCCCGAGATCACGATGGACGACGGCGCCGACGTGGTGGGCGCCATCCACATGATTGCGTTAGGCAGGCTGGATGATCTCCCGGAGTCGGTGCGCCGCTGGGTCGAAGGGCTGGACGCCGGCCGCCGCAAGGCGCTCGTGTCGCGTGTGTTAGGCAGCACCGAGGAGACCACCACCGGCGTCATCCGCCTCAAGGCGATGGCCAAGGACGGCGTGCTCCAGTTCCCGGTGATCTCCGTGAACGACTCGTTCACCAAGCACCTGTTCGACAACCGCTACGGCACCGGGCAGTCGACCAT
>DASYXE010000489.1:0-3188 GCA_035935375.1 Gemmatimonadaceae bacterium
GGCCGCGAGATGATCGTCGTCGGCATCGCGTCGGAGGACATCTGGAAGAACCTCGACCGCAACAAGGCGAACCTCGCCAAGCTCGCCGATCCGCGCACCATCGGCATGGACGACTCGACAGCCGCCAAGCTCATCCCCGAGACCGTGCCCGTCTATTACATCACCGGCACGATTCACTCGACGGAGTCGGGCGCACCCACCGCGCTCATGGAGCTCGCGTATCGGCTCGCCGTGGACGAGAGCCCGTACATTGCCAACATCCGCGACCACTTGATCACGCTCATCACGCCGATCGTGGAAGTCGATGGGCGCGACCGGTTAGTCGACATCGTGCGCTGGCACATGGCGCACCCGAACGACACGCCGCTGCCGCTCATCTACTGGGGCCATTATGTGGCGCACGACAACAATCGCGATGCGATGGGCGTGACGCTCAAGCTGACGCAGAACGTGATGAACACGTACGTCGCGTGGAACGCGCAGGTCCTGCACGACCTGCACGAGTCGGTGCCGTTTCTGTACGACAACACGATCGGCGACGAACCCTACAACGCGTGGATCGATCCGCTGCTCGCCAACGAGTGGCAGATGATCGGCTGGAACAACGTGCAGGAGATGACGCGCTTCGGGATGCCGGGCGTCTTCGCGCACGGTGATTTCGACACGTGGTCGCCGGGCTATTTGATGTTCATCGCCGCGCTGCACAACGGTATCAGCAGGTTGTACGAGACGTTCGGCAACGGCGGCACGGCGGAGACGCTCGACCGCACGCTGTCGTCGGATGAGACGGCCAAGACGTGGTATCGGCAAGACCCGCCATTGCCGCGCGTCAAGTGGTCGCTCCGCGACAACAACAACTACGAGCAGACGGGCTTGCTCGTGTCGCTCGAATATTTCGCCAATAACCGCCAGCTCTTCCTCGAGAATTTCTACACCAAGGCCAAACGCTCCATCCTCAAGGCCCGCACCGAAGGGCCAGCCGCGTACGTGCTGCCGGCCGACGATCCCCGGTTAGGCGCGCAAGCGGAGTTGGTGCGCGTGATGCAGCGCCAGCACGTGGAGGTGTCTCGCGCCACGGCGCCGTTCACGGTCCAGGTCGCCGCGCCTCACAGACCGCCGACCGGCGCGCATGCCCAACGCGGTAGTCGCGCGCACGACGCCGACACGACGAACGCGTCGGCCAAGACCGCATCGCGCACGTTCCCGGCGGGCAGCTACATCATTCGCATGGACCAACCGTACTCGCGCATCGCCGACGCGATCCTCGACTACCAGTACTGGTCGCCGGACGATCCGCAGAAGCATCCGTACGACGACACCGGCTGGACGTTCCCCGAGGGATTCGGCGTAACGTGCGTGCGCGTGATGGACACCGCCGTGCTGCGCGCGCCGATGACGCGCGTCACCGCCGACGTCGTCGCGCCGGGCGGCGTCCGCGGCTCGGGCACGACGTTCGCCATCGACAACACCGGCGACAACGCGCTGATCACGCTCCGATACCGGCTCACATCGGCCGACATCCGCGTGGCCGAAGCGCCGTTCGACGCCGCGGGCCGGCACTTCGCGCGGGGCTCGATGCTCGTGAGCGGCGTCGGCCGCGACGACCTCGACCAGGCGGCCACAGCGTTAGGCATTCAATCGGTGGCGCTCGCCGCCGCGCCGACCGTCAAGACCCACCCGGCGCGCGCCCCGCGGATCGCGATCGTGCACCCGTGGGAGGGCACGCAGACGGAAGGGTGGTGGCGCCTCGCGTTCGATGCCCAACACGTGCCCTACGAGTACATCAGCACCCAGGCCGTTGCGGCGACCGCCGACTTGAGCGCCAAGTACGACGTGATCGTGTTCCCGCCGGCGGGCTACAGCATCACCGGCATCATCGCCGGCATGCCGATGTGGCGCAACCCGATGCCGTGGAAGACTACGCCGGAGACGCCCAACATCGGCCGCCTCGACTCCACCGACGACATCCGCCCCGGACTCGGCTACGCGGGCATCGAGCATCTGCAGACGTTCGTGAAGAACGGCGGGCTGCTCATCACCGCCGGCGACATTTCCGATCTGGCGATGCAGGTGGGTTTGACCAACGGCGTGAGCAGCGAGAGCCCGCGGACGCAGGAAGTCGTCGGCAGCCTGCTGCGGACGCGGCTCGTGGACGCCGCGAGCCCGATCGCGTACGGCGTCAAGGACAGCCTCGCCGTGTACAGCGACGACGGCGAGAGCTACGGGGTGAGCAACTTCTACGGTGGCCGCGGCCGGCGACGCCGGTTAGGCGGTGAAAGCGTGACGCGCGAGACCGGCCGGGGCACCGCGGATGACACCGAGACGGTGCAGGGTCGTCCGCCGCTCACGCCGGACGAAGAGGCGCCCGTCGAGCCGCGCGTGGACGCGTGGCAGGCGCAGCCCATCAGCGACGAGCAGATGCGCAACGCGCTCGATGTGATTCCGCCCGACCAGCGTCCGCGCGTGATTTTGCGGTACGCGGATCAGAGCAGCCTGCTGGTGTCGGGACTCCTCGATGGCGGGCATGACATCGCCGACCGCGCGGTCGTCATCGATGCCCCGCTCGGCAAGGGCCACGTGGTGCTGTTCGCCAACAATCCGGTGTATCGCGGCGAGACCATCGGCAGCTACACGCTGGTGTTCAACGCGATCATGAATTGGGACGACCTGAACGCCGGCCGGCAGCTGGACGCGCGTTAGGCGTTGTCAGGCGCGGGCTGCGCCGTTCATGCGGCTTTATGAGAGTGGAGAGGGGGAATGGGGAAGCGCTCGCTGTCGCTCGCTTGGGGAAGTGCTAACGCTGCGGGAAGCGGCGGCGACGCCGGTTAGGCGGCGAGAGCGTGACGCGCGAGACCGGCCGCGGCACCGCGGATGACACCGAGACGGTGCAGGGTCGTCCGCCGCTCACGCCGGACGAAGAGGCGCCCGTCGAGCCGCGCGTGGACGCGTGGCAGGCGCAGCCCATCACCGACGAGCAGATGCGCAACGCGCTCGATGTGATTCCGCCCGACCAGCGTCCGCGCGTGATTCTGCGGTACGCGGATCAGAGCAGCCTCCTGGTCTCGGGACTGCTCGATGGCGGGCATGACATCGCCGACCGCGCGGTCGTCATCGATGCCCCGCTCGGCAAGGGCCACGTGGTGCTGTTCGCCAACAATCCGGTGTATCGCGGCGAGACCATCGGCAGC
>DASYXE010000490.1:0-8163 GCA_035935375.1 Gemmatimonadaceae bacterium
CAGACGGGCACGGTGATGGAGCCGCAGTCGCGCACGATGATGCCGACCACGCCCGTGCTGCCGTTCCCGGCCCAACGCCAGCGCCAGCCGGTCGTACCGCCGCGCGCCACGCCGCCCGTCGAGCGGCGCGCGTCGCAGCCCGGTACGCCGTCCGAGAAGACGTCGCAGGATCTCAGTGACATGGAGATCCCGACGTTCATCCGGAGGCAGATGGATTGAAGCGCCCGTCGCCGCGCGCGTTTTCGACGGCGGCGATCGTGGCGCTGGGCGTGGTCGTGTTCTGTGTCATCTGGCCGCGCCGGTCGAGCCCCGCTCCGTCCGCGGCGCCCGCGCGCCCGGACTCCGGTGTATCCCCAGCGCCCGCCGCCACGCCTAACGGAAGCGATTCCGGGTGGACCGTGCGCGACGACACGCTCCACGCCGGCGAAACGCTCGCCGGCCTCCTCGAGCGCGCCGGCGTCCACGGCGGCGACGCGGGCAAGATTCTCGCGGCGGCCGCCCCGCTCGACCCGCGGCGCACCCCGGCCGGCATGCCGGTCACCGTACGCACGGCGCGCGGCGATTCCACGCCGTCCGAGGTCGTGTTCCAGCTCGCCGTCGATCATCTGGTTCACGTTAGGCGGTTAGGCGACAGCGCCTGGACCGGCAGCGAGGAGCGCCTGCCGTGGCGCACGGATACCATCGCCGTCCACGGCGTGATCGCGTCCAACCTCTACGCCGCGCTCGACGACTCGGCCGCCGCCATCCTGCCCAAGGGCGCACGCTCCGAGCTCGCCTGGTCGCTCGCCGACATCTACGAGTATCGCGTCGACATGAGCCGCGAGCTCCAGCCGGGCGACGCGTTCCGCGTGCTGTTCGAGCGCGCGCAAGGCCCCGGCGGCGTCGTGCGCGTCGGGAACATCCTGGCAGCGCGATTCGAGCTCTCGGGGAGCGAGACCGACGCCGTGCGATTCACCGACACCTCGGGGCGCGCCGAGTACTTCGATCAGACGGGACGATCCATGCGCGCCGCCTTCCTGCGCGCGCCGCTCGAATTTCGGCGCATCTCGAGCACGTTTGGCCGGCGCCTGCACCCGATCCTGGGAATCTGGCGCAACCACACGGGTACGGACTACGCGGCCAACGAGGGCACGCCCGTGCGCGCGATTGGCGACGGCACGGTGATCTTCGCGGGTCGTCGCGGCGGATACGGCAACATGATCGACATCCGCCACCGCAATGGCATCGTGAGTCGGTACGGCCACCTGCACGGGTTCGCGCGCGGGATTCGGTCCGGCCGCCAGGTCACCATCGGAGAGACGATCGGCTACGTGGGAATGACGGGTCTCGCGACGGGCCCCCACCTGCACTTCGAGATCCTGGTCGACGGGCGTCAGCGCGATCCGCGTACTGCGCTCAAGCGCGACAGCGGTCTTCCCGTCGCGGCCGCCGACCACCCGCGGTTCGACGCCACGCGCGACACGCTGCTGGCGAAACTCTCGGGCGCCGTGGGGTAGGGAAGGGACCGTCACGGGTCTCCTTCACGATCTCATCCGGAATCCATCGCGTCCGTGTTCTCCTGGCTCATCGCCGTCGTCATCGGGGCGGGGATCGCCGCCTGGCTGTACCCGCGGCGGTGGCTGCTGGCCGCGCTGCGCGCCATCGCGATTGCGTTAGGCCTGGCGCTGTTGCTCGACGCACCGGCCGGTCCGCGCCACCCGCTGCCTCCGCTGGTGGCGCTCGACGCGTCGGAGAGCTGGATGCGCGACGGCGACACGGCGCTGTGGGCCGACGCTCGGCGCCAGGCGCAGGCGCTCACGCCCGACTCCGTGCTGCTGTTCGGCGACAGCGTGCGCCGCGCGCCGCGCACGCCGGTGCCGGCGGACGTGTCGACGCGCGCCCGCGCGCTCGCCGAGCGTGCGTTAGGCGCCGGGCGGCCGCTCGACCTGATCACCGACGGCGAGCTCGACGACCCGGCGGCCCTGCCGGGGTTCCCCGCCGGATCGCGCATCGTGGTGCTCGCCCACCCGCCGGTGCGCGACGTGGCCGTGGTGTCGGTGGACGCGCCGCGCGCGGCCGTGAGCGGCGACACCGTGGAGCTGCGCGTCGCCGTGCGCGCCGACTCCCTGGCCACCCCGCCCGGCACGCTCCGTATCCTGTTAGGCGGACGCGAGCTGGCGTCGACGTCGCTCGACGCGATGCCCGCCCGCGCCGAGCGCACGCTCACGGTGCGCGCGCCGATCTCGGGGCCCGTTGGGCCGTCGGTGCTCGACGCCGTCGTGACCGTGCCCGGCGACCGCGAAGCGCGCAACGATACGTTAGGCGTAGCCGTGGACGTCGCGCGCGCCGCCGGTGCGGTGCTCGCCTCCACGTCGCCCGATTTCGATGCGCGCTTCGTGCTGCCCGTGCTGCGCGGCGCCGTCGCCCTCCCCACGCGCGCGTACTATCGCGTCGCGCCGGGCCAGTGGCGCCAGGACGGCTCGCTCGCGCCCGTGGACGAGCGCACGGTGAAGGGCGCGATGCACGATGCGCCGCTCGCCATTCTGCACGGCGATACGAATTATTTCGGCCCGCCGCGCACGGCGATGACCGGCTCGCTCGCGCTCGTCGTGCCGTCCGGCGATACCACGGGCGAATGGTACGCGATCGACGCGCCGCCATCGCCGATCGCCGGCGCGCTGGCCGGCATCGTGTGGGACAGCTTGCCGCCCATTACCGTGTCCGACCGCGCGCCCACGGGCGAATGGGAGGCGCTCATGGTTGCGCGGGCGCGCCAGTACGATCGTCGTGCGGCAATCGCGGGCGGATCGGTGAACGGACGCCGTGAGGTCGTCGTGAGCGCGTCGGGCTTCTGGCGATGGCAGTTCCGCGGCGGCGCGAGCGCCGACGCGTTCGTCGCGCTGTGGGGGAGTATATTTGATTGGTTGAGCGCGGAACGCCCTGATCCGCGCGCCGCGATGCCGGCCGAGGGCGTGGTGCGCGCGGGTGATCCTGTGCGCTGGCGGCGCGGGACGGGTGCGGCCAAGGACAGCGTGGTGCGCGTGGTCGTGCGCCGCCGTGGTACGACGCGGGATGATTCGCTCACGCTGCGCTTCGGCGCCGGCGCAACGGTTGCGCAAACGGACCCGATGCCGCCCGGGGTGTACGACGTGCGCGTCACGGGCGGCGCCGCGGTGCTGGTGGTGAACCCGTCGCGTGAGCTCCTGCCGCGCGCCAGCGCGGTACGGGCCGGCCCGGTGGGTGGCGCGACGTCGTTCGGCGACCAGCCGCGGCTCCGCGACATGTGGTGGAGCTACGTCGCGCTCATCGTGGCGTTGTGCGTCGAATGGTTGCTGCGCCGCAAGCGCGGCCTCAGGTAGCGACGCACGCTGCCTAACTGAACCTCGAACCGGGTAGCCATGCGCATTCTTCGCCGCGCCGACGACGCACCGCGACGCTCCCTCTGGCAGCGCGTCCGGGACATCGCGCTGTTCGACGTCGGCACGCTGGTCCGCAGCGGCATGACCGCCGGCTCGCTCGAGCGCCTCGAGGAGCTGCTGCTGGACGCGGACTTCGGCGTGCCGGTGAGCGTCCGCCTCGTGGGCGACGTCGAGTCGGCGGCGAAACTCGGCTACGTGCGCACGCAGGACGAATTTCTGGACGCGCTCCGCAAGGGCGTGGAGACGTCCCTGAGCGCCGGCAGGAGCGATCCCGCGGTGGCGGTAGGCGCCGTACCCACCGTGATCCTCGTGGTGGGCGTGAACGGCGCCGGCAAGACCACGTTCATCGCCAAGCTTGCATCGCGGCTCCGCAAGCAGGGCAAGCAGGTGGTCGTCGCCGCCGGCGACACGTATCGCGCCGGCGCCATCGATCAACTGCGCGTGTGGGCCGAGCGCGTGGGCGCACAGTTCGTGGGCAGCGCGCCGGGCAGCGATCCGGCCGCCGTTGCGTACAACGCCATCGATTCGGCGGTGGCGCGTCGCGCCGATGTCGTGATCGTGGACACGGCGGGCCGTCTGCACACGCAGGACGACCTCATGACCGAGCTGCAGAAAGTGGCGCGCGTGATCGGCAAGCGGTTGCCCGGCGCGCCGCACGAAACGTTGCTCGTCCTGGATGGAACGATCGGCCAAAACGCGGTGGCGCAAGCGCGCTCCTTTTCCGCGTCGGTTCCGCTCACCGGCGTCGTGATCACGAAGCTCGATGGAACCGCCAAGGGCGGCATCGTGGTGGCCGTGCACGAAGCCCTCGATGTGCCGATCAAATTCGTCGGCGTCGGCGAGAAGGCCGACGACCTGGTGCCGTTCGACGCCGCGCAGTACGCCCGCGATCTGTTCGCCGAGTAGCGCCTAACGCCTAACCCGTGCCGGGTCTCGATACCAACGTCGCGTATCTGAAGGGCGTGGGTCCCCGCCGCGCCGAGGCGCTGCATCGCCTCGGCGTCCGCACGGCGCGCGACCTGTTGTACCACCTGCCGCACCGCTATCACGACGCGAGCACGATCGCGCGCATCGCCACGCTCACGCCGGGCATGGATGCGACGGTGATCGGCACCGTGATCTCGAAGGGCATCATTCCCACGCGCAAAGGCTTGCGGATTTTTCAAGCGGTGTTGAAGGACCGCACCGGGCTCATCGAGGCCGCGTGGCCCGGGCAGCCGTTTCTCGATCGGGTGGTGAACAAGGATGACGTGCTGCTCGTCGCCGGGCGCGTGCGCTTCTTCCATGGCCGGCAGCTGCAGCCGCGCGAGATGGTGAACCTGGGACCCGCGAGCGACGCCGACGACGTCGCGGGCGGCCGCGTGCTCGCGGTCTATCCGGCCACCGAAGGGCTGTCGTTCAAGCAGATCCGGGCGATCGTGCACACGCACCTGGACGCGCTGCTTCCGTTAGTCCGCGAGTCGCTGCCGCGCGACCTGATGGAGCGCGCGGGCGTGCCGCCGCTTACGGAGGCGCTCAGGATGGTGCACCGGCCGGCGTCGCTCGAGGAGGCGGAGCGCGGCCGGACGCGCCTGGCGCTCGAGGAAGTGTTGTTCGTGAGCCTGTTGCAGCAGCGGGCGAAAGCGTTGGCGCGCGAACGGCGCGCCGGCATTGCGTTCGAGAACAAGCGCGAGCTCACGAGCCGCTTGAAGCACGAGTTGCCGTTCGAGCTCACCGGCGCGCAGACGCGCGCGATCCGCGAGATCGTGGCCGACATGTGCGGCGACCGGCGCATGCACCGGCTGCTGCAGGGCGACGTGGGCAGCGGCAAAACCGTCGTGGCGCTGTTCGCGGCGCTGCTGGCGGTGGAGAACGGATACCAGGCGGCGATCATGGCGCCCACCGAGCTGTTGGCCGAGCAGCACGCGCGCACGTTCGGGCGGCTGCTGGCTCCGTTAGGCATCGAGCCCGTGCTCGTCACCGGCAGCCTCCCGGCGGCGGAGCGCCGGTCGCGCGCGGCCCGGCTGGCCGGCCCGTCGCCGCTCATCGCGGTCGGCACGCACGCGCTGGTGCAGGACGACACGCGCTTCGGCCGGCTGGGCTTCGTGGCCATCGACGAGCAGCAGCGCTTCGGCGTCGAGCAGCGTGCCGCGTTAGGCGCGAAGGCCGCCGCCGGCGCGCCCGCCGGCCGCCCCGACGTCCTGCTCCTGAGCGCCACGCCCATCCCGCGCTCCTTGGCCCTCACCGCGTTCGGCGATCTCGACATCAGCGTGCTGGACGAGCGCCCGCCGGGCCGTCTGCCCGTGAAGACGCTGCTGCGGCCGTCGTCGCGGCGGGCCGCGGTGCTCGCCGCCGTCGAGCGCGAGCTCGCCGCGGGCCGCCAGGCGTACGTCGTCTATCCGGTGATCGAGGAATCGGAGAAGACGGATCTCAAGGCCGCGGCCACCGCGCATGCCGAGCTCTCGAGCGGCCCGTTCGCGCACCGGCGCGTGGCGCTGCTCCACGGGCGTCTCCCATCGGAGGAGCGCGACCAGGTGATGCGCCGGTTCCGCGACCACGAGCTCGACGTGCTCGTCGCCACCACGGTCGTCGAGGTGGGCATCGACGTGCCCAACGCGACGGTGATGGTGATCGAGCACCCCGAGCGCTTCGGCCTCTCGCAGCTCCACCAGCTGCGCGGCCGCGTCGGCCGCGGCGCCTCGGCCAGCTACTGCATCCTGTTAGGCGATCCCGGCCCCGAGACGCGCGCCCGCCTCGCGGTGTTCGTCGGCACGGACGACGGCTTCGAGATCGCCCGCGCCGACCTCCGCCTGCGCGGCATGGGCGATCTGTTCGGCGCCCAACAGAGCGGCGAGCCCACCTTCCGCGTCGCCGACCCGCTCAGGGACGAGGCGCTGTTCGCGATCGCCCGCGCCGCCGCCGAAGACATCCTCGCCTCCGACCCCGATCTCCGGCGCCGCGAGAACGCCCCGCTCCGCGCTGCGTTAGGCGAGAGATATCGGCGCGCGATGGAGTTGTTCAGAGTGGGCTGAGAACGGGGGGAAGCGCTCGCTGGCGCTCGCTGGGGGAAGCGCTGCGCTGGGGGAATGAGGGAAGCGGCGGGCTACGCACGCCTTGGGGTGAGGAACAACATCAATGTCCCCGCGGAGTGAGAATCGCGCGCATGGTACCGCACGGCGCTCTTGGTGCGTGAAGGTCGATGTCCTTCCACTCCCTCAGGCGCGCGTAGCCCGCCGCTTCCCTCATTCCCCCAGCGCCAGCGCTTCCCCCAGCGAGCGCCAGCGAGCGCTTCCCTCGCCCTACGGCGTCCGCTCCTGCAGCCGCTTCTTGATCCGCTCGAGCTCGGCGTTGGTCTTGTCCAACTGATCGCGCAGCGCCTTGATCTCCTTCTGGAGATCGTCCTCGCGCTGCTGCGCCTTCTGCGCATCCGCCAGCCGCGCCGAATCGTTGGTCGCGACCACCGGCGCCCGTTGGGCGAGCGAGTCGAGCTCGGCGGCAATGCGGCGGAGGGTCGCGGCTTCCGCGCGGTGCAGCGAGGTCGTCGTGTCGGACAGGTATTCGTCCAACCGCTCGGTGGCCGCGCGCGGACTGCCGCCGCGGTTCGCCGGATCCAGCTTGAACAACGCGCGCCAGTACGTCGCCTCGCGCGCTTCGGGGCTCGACGGGTACCGCTGCTCGAACTCGTACAGCGCCTTGTCGGCGTCGTCGAAGTGGCCTAACGCAACCTGGTTCTTGGCGGCCGTGATCGTGCCGATCCAATCGTCGGCGGCGGGCGGCATGGTGCGTCGAACAGAGGTCGTGGCGCACGCGGCGACGATCAGCGTGAGCCCGACCCGGAACCATCGCCTCACGCCGGCACTCCGAGAATCGGCGTCCGGGGTCGCTCGTGCACACGCCCGCCCGCGCGCAGCGGAAGCGTGAGATGGAACGTCGTCCCCACACCCACGATGCTCTCCACCGAAATCTGTCCGCCGTGCGCCACCACGATCTGGCGCGCGATCGCGAGCCCGAGTCCGCTGCCGCCGTGCGCCGCCGCGTCCTGGTTGTCCGCCTGGAAGAACTTCTCGAAAATGTGCGGCAGCTGCTGCGGCGGAATCCCCGCGCCCGTGTCGCGCACGTCGAGGTGCACCTGCTGATCCATTGCATCGACCAACAGCTCCACCGATCCGCCGCGCTCCGTGAACTTGAACGCGTTCGCGACGAGATTGCCGAGCACTTCGCTGATGCGGTCGGGATCCCAGAGGACTTCGGCAGGTAAGGGACCCGCGCGCTCGACGCGGAAGTCGATCCCCCGCTGCATCGACAGCACCCGGAACGTCTCCTCGAGCTCTGCCAGGAACACCTCGAGGTTCGTTGGGCGAAGGTCGAGCTTGCCGCCGCCGGCCTCGAAGCGGCTCACGTCCAACAACTGATGGACCAGCCGCGACAGCGACCGCGTCTGCGAGTCGAGCGTGCGGACGATCTCGTGCATCTTGGGCGACACCGGTCCGTATACGCCCTCGTCGATCAACTGCAGGTAGCCGAGGATGACGTTGATCGGCGTCTTGAGCTCGTGCGATGCGACGGACACGAACTCCGCTTTGAGGCGGTCGAGCGCCGCCAGTTGGTGCGCCATCGACCCGAAGCTCTCGGCCAGATGTCCGAACTCGTCTTTGCGTCTCGCGTTGACGCGGAGGCGATACCCGAAATTGCCGTCGGCCACTTGCGCCATGCCGTGCTCGAGATCGCGGATCGGACCGCCAATGGTGCGCCAGAGCAGAATCGATATGAAGAGCGCGAGCGTTAC
>DASYXE010000491.1:0-1948 GCA_035935375.1 Gemmatimonadaceae bacterium
GAATGTGACTCTGTTTCACGGGCTCAGGCCGAGCGGGTCGAATGAACGGGAAATATAGTCCTGGACTCGGCGCTCGCGCCCGCGTGGTGGGCTACTTCGCTCTGGTGGAACGGATCAAGGCCGATGACCTGCACGGATAACTGCAGATCGCTCGGCTGTACGGGAAGGAGCGTCCTCCTTTGGCAGAACTTTTTCTTTGGACAAGCGACAACCGTCGACGTGTGATGGGTTGGTCGCCTCTAAACCGCCGTTACCAACAACAAGAGCATTGAACGCGCGGTTACGAAAAGGCCACCGCACCCGAGCGATCTGCAGTTATCCGTGCAGTTCATCGGCCTTTATCCGTTAACACCAGAGCGAGGAAGCTCACCACGCGTGTCCTGGAGGCCGGTCATTCACACCCAATCACCTGCCTGTAACTCCGGCTACCAGCGAGCCGCGACCGAACGCTAACTTGCACCTCCATGTCCACGACTCGTCCGGACCTCCTGGACCCGTCCACCATCGCGGCGCTCGGACGCATCGAGATCGTCGCGCGCTGGATCGTGGACGGGTTTCTCACCGGGTTGCACCGATCGCCGCGCAAAGGGTTCTCGGTGGAGTTCGCGGAGCATCGGCCGTACTTGCCGGGCGACGAGCTGCGCTATGTGGATTGGAAGATCGCGGCGCGCGCGGACAAGTGGGTGGTGAAGCAGTACGAGGAAGAGACGAACTTGCGCGCGACGATCGTGCTCGACGTGAGCCGGTCGATGGCGTGGAGCGGCGACGAGTCGCGCCTGACCAAGCTCGCATACGCCGAGCGCTTGGCCGCGGCCATCGCGCTCCTGTTTTTGCGGCAGCGCGACGCGGTTGGGCTCGTACGCTTCGACGACGCGGTGCGCAGCGCGGTGCCTCCGCGCGTGCGTACGGGTCAATGGCAACGTATCGTCGCTGCGCTCGACGATCCCGGCGCCGGGCGTGCGTCGTTTGCGCCGGTCGCGCTCGAGCAAGCCGGGCGACTCATCGTGCGCCGCGGGATGATCGTGCTCATCTCCGATTTGCTCATGGATCCGCCCGATGTGATCTCGCGCGTGCGCGCGCTCCGACACGCGGGGCACCACGTGGCGGTGTTGCACGTGATGGATCCGGCGGAGCGCGATCTGCCCGCGCGGGGCGACGCGCTGTTCGTGGATCCCGAGAGCGAGATCGAGGTCCCGGCGGCGTCGGCCGACGTCCGCGCGGCGTACCGCGAGACGGTGGACCGTGCGTTAGGCGAATGGCGCGACGCATTCGCCGGCGTCGGCGCCGCGTACGAGCTCGTCACCACCGACGCGCCGTTCGGGGTTCCGCTGCGGCGGGCGTTCGCCGTTCGGCAGCGGCTCCCATGATCGACTTCCTCTCGCCACTGTGGCTCGCGGCGGCGGCCGCCGCCGCCGTGCCGCTGTTGCTGCACCTGCTCAGGCGGCGCATCGGCGCGCGTGTGGAGTTTCCCGCCGTGCGCTATCTCGCGCGGGCCGAGAAAGAGCACAGTCGCAAGCTCCGCCTGCGCAACCTGCTCTTGATGCTGCTCCGCATGGCGATCGTCGTGTGCATCGCGGCCGCGGCCGCGCGGCCGGTGCTCCGCGTGTCGGGCGCGGGACACGCGCCGACCGCACTGGCCGTCGTGTTGGACAATGCGCTGAGCACGTCGGTGATCGTGTCGGGGCATCCGGTGTTGGATGATCTGCGCGCGCGCGCCGCCGAGGTGGTGGGCGGGGCGTCGCCGGACGATCGCGTGTGGCTGGTGACCGCCGACGGCATCGTGCGCGGCGGGTCGCGGTCGGCCATCCTCGATGACATCGCGCACACCGAGCCGTTGGCCGGGGCCGGGGACCTGGAGGATGCCACGACCCGAGCGAGCACGGTGGCGGTGAGCGCGGCGCTGCCGGAGCGCGAAGTGGCGGTGGTGACGGACGGTCAGGCCACGGCG
>DASYXE010000492.1:0-12846 GCA_035935375.1 Gemmatimonadaceae bacterium
AAGACCGCGGGCCAGCGTCCCGCCCCGATCCGGCAAGTGGCGCACGCGCCGCTCACGACGCGACTCAGCACGGTACTCTACGAGATGCTGCGCGCCCAACGACACCTGGCCGTCGTGCTCGACGAGTTCGGCGGGACCGCCGGCATCGTGACGCTCGAGGATCTGCTCGAGGAGCTGGTGGGCGACATCCGCGACGAGCACGACGAGCCGGCCGCCGCCGCGCCGACGGCGGGCGCCGATCAACGGCCGGTGGTGCTCGAGGCATCGACGCCCCTGGACGAGGTGGAGCAGCGCGCGGGCTTGGCGTTGGGCAGCGACGGCGACCGCCCGCAGACGTTGGGCGGCGCCATCGTCCGCTCGTTAGGCCGCATCCCCGGCACGGGCGAGCACTTCCGCCTCGGCGACTACGAGCTGACGATCGTCGACGCCGAGCCCGCTCGCATCCGGCGCGTGCTCGTGCAGCGCGCCGAGTCCGCCCGCGCGCTCGACCTCAAGGCGCCCGCGCCCCGCTGACGTGCGTCCATTCGTCGTCTTCTGGCGACTGTTCCCGTTCGTGGTCGCGTTCATGCGTGACCGGCGGCGATGGATCTTCATCGGCCGGCCACGCCGCGCGAGCGAAGCCGTGCACCGCCGGCGCGCCGAGCGGCTCACCGCCACCGTCGCCGCGCTCGGCCCCGCCTTCATCAAGCTGGCGCAGGTGTTCGCGTCGCGCGCCGACATCCTGCCCGAGCCGTATCTGAGCGAAGTCGGCAAGCTCACCGACAACGTCCCGGCGCTGCCGTCCCGCGACATCCAGGCGGTGATCGTCAGCGAGCTCGGCAAGCCGCTCGACCAGCTGTTCGACCGGTTCGACGTCGAGCCGCTCGCCGCCGCGTCGCTGGGACAGGTGCATCGGGCGGCGTTAGGCGAACGGGAAGTGGTCGTCAAGGTGCTGCGGCCCGGCGTCGAGGAGATGGTGGCGGTGGACCTCGACGCCGCGTTCCGCATCCTGTACTTCGTCAGCGTCCTGTTCCCGAACCACCACACCCGCGCCATCACCACCATCGTGCGCGAGTTCGCCAAGCGCATCGAGGAAGAGATGGACTTCCGGCAGGAAGCGCGGAACGCCGACCACATTCGCGCCAATTTCGCGCACGACGCGCGCGTGGCCGTGCCCGAGGTGGTCGGCGCCATGACCTCGCGGCGCGTCCTCGTGCTCCAGTACATGGAGGGCACCAAGATCGACCGGCTGCAGAGCCGCATCGCCTCGGGGGACATCGTCCTCCAAACGCTGCTGCGGACGGTGGTCGAGGTCTACACGCAGATGATGCTGATCGACGGGCTGTTCCACGCCGACCCGCATCCCGGCAACCTGCTGGTCTCGCCTAACGGAACGCTGGTGTTGCTCGACTTCGGCATGGTCGTGCGCGTGGAGCGCGAAACGCGCGTCCGCCTCATCGAGACCATCCTCGCCGCGGTGCGCAAGGACGTGGACGGCGTGATCGCCGGCTTCTACGCGCTCGGCGTCCTCGACCCGGAAGTCGATCGCGGAACGGTGCGCGACGCCGCGCGCGCGCTCATGTCGATCGCCTTCACGCCGGACGCCGAGCCGCGGCAAGTGCAGCGCATCGTCAACGACGTGATGGCCACGTTCTACCGCTGGCCCATCATGCTGCCGAGCGAGTTCGTGTACCTCGGCCGCGCGGCGGCGCTGGCGGAAGGCATCGCGCTGCGCTACGATCCCGCGTTCAACGCGGTGCAGTTCGCGTCGCCCGTGATCCGCCGCATGGGGGCGACGCTCCTCGCGTCGGTGGCCGCGGGCGACCCGCGCGACCGCATGCAGGACGTGTTGGGCGAGATCACGGGCATCGCGCGCGAGCTGCGCGACGTGCTTCGGCGTGCCGGCCGCGACGAGCTGCGCGTGCGCGCGCATCCGCGCGATGTGATGGAAATGCAGCAGTTCATCGCCGGGCAAACGCGACGGATCGTGTTGTGCATGGCGACCGGCGTGCTCGCCGTCGTCGGCGCGCTCCTCTACGTGGCAGATCACAATACCTACGTCCTCGTGGGGACCTTGCTCGTGACCCTGGTCATGTTCGCGCTGTTTTTGCTCGTGCCGTGGCACTTGCTGTCGCGCCCACTACAGGGCCTCAGGCGCCGCCGATGACCACATCGTCCGCGCCCCGCGAGACGCACGGCACGCTGCTCGCCGACTTCGAGGCGCGCCGCCCGGCGGCGCTCGCCCGCGCGGTGAGCATCGTCGAGAATCACCGCACGGGATTCGAGGCGTTGTTGGGCGCGCTGCACCCGCGGTTAGGCCGCGCGCGACGCATCGGCATCACCGGGCCGCCCGGCGCCGGCAAGAGCACCATTACCACGAAGCTCGCGTCCCTCTATCGCGAGGCGGGCTTGTCGGCGGGGATCATCGCGGTCGACCCGACGTCGCCGTTCACCGGCGGTGCATTGTTAGGCGACCGCATTCGGATGGAATCGGTCGCGCTCGACGAGGGCATTTTCATCCGGTCCATGGCCACGCGCGGCTCGTTGGGCGGCCTCGCCGCCAGCACGCGCGAAGTGGCCGACGTGCTCGACGGCTACGGCTTCGATCGCATCCTCATCGAGACGGTGGGCGTTGGGCAGAGCGAGCTCGACATCGCCCGCACGGCCGACACCACGGCCGTGGTTCTGGTTCCGGAGTCGGGCGATTCCGTGCAGGCCATGAAGGCGGGACTCATGGAAATTGCCGACGTCTTCGTGGTGAACAAATCCGACCGGCCCGATGCCGAACGCCTCCGCCACGACATCGAGATGACGATCGGGCTGCGCCTCGGCGGATCGACGTTGCGAAACGTTCCGGCGCACCACGGCGTCGATCTCAAGAAGCTGCGCAACCCGGCCCACACGGCGCGCCAGGCCGCGCAGGACGCATCGGCCGATACGTGGACGCCGCCTGTGTTAGCCACCATGGCCGACCGCGGAGAGGGCATCGACGCCCTGTCGGCGGCTCTCGATCGGCACTTCGACTATCTTGCACGGAGCGGGATGCTCGAATCGAGACGCCGCGAGCGATTGCGCGAGCGCGTGGTCGAGGCCGTGGAACGGCGCCTGCGACAGCGCCTGTGGGGCGATCCGGACATCGCGGCGTGGGTGGATGCGCAGCTGCCGGCGCTCGAGGCAGGAACCCTGACGCCGTTCGCTGTGGCCGACACGTTGCTGGCGCGGAACGCCGGGCGCCTAACGAAATGACCGCACGTGCGGGCTCAAGACGAGGGATCGAGGCATGACCACCATTCGAGATGCGGCCGACGTACGGCGCCACGAACACGCGGACCGGGAACGTCTGCGCGCCGAGGTGGCGGCATGGCGGGCCCGCTATGACGCCGATCGCACGCGCGACCTCGCCTTCACCAACTCGGGCGGCGACGTGGAACCGCTCTATACGGCGCTCGACACGGCGGACCTCGATCCTGCAGCCCTCGGAACACCGGGCACGTTTCCGTTCACGCGCGGCATCCACCCCACCGGCTACCGCGGGCGCCTGTGGACGATGCGCCAGTTCGCCGGATTCGGCAGCGCGCGCGACACCAACGAGCGCTACAAGTACCTCCTCGCGCACGGACAAACCGGACTGTCGGTCGCATTCGACTTCCCGACGCTCATGGGCTACGACTCCGACCACCCGCGGTCGGAAGGCGAAGTCGGGAAGTGCGGCGTCGCCATCTCGAGCGTCGCCGACATGCAGACCCTGTTCGACGGTATTCCGTTAGACCAGGTGTCGGTCTCCATGACCATCAACGGCCCGGCGATCATTCTCTACTGCTTCCTCATCGCCGCCGCCGAGCGTCAGGGTGTGTCGTCGGACAAACTGCGCGGGACGATCCAGAACGACATCCTCAAGGAGTACATGGCGCAGCACGCGTGGATCTATCCGATCGAGCCCGCGCTGCGCCTCATCGTCGACGGGTTCGAGTGGTCGGCCAAGCACGCGCCGCAGTGGAACACGATCTCGATCTCCGGCTACCACATTCGCGAAGCCGGCGCCACCGCGGTGCAGGAGCTCGCGTTCACGCTCGCCGACGGGTTCACCTACGTCGAGCGCGGGCTCGCGCGCGGGCTCGACCTCGATGACTTCGCGCCGCGGCTGTCGTTCTTCTGGGACATCCACAACGATTTCTTCGAGGAAATCGCCAAACTCCGCGCCGCCCGTCGCATCTGGGCGCGGCACATGCGCGAGCGGTACGGCGCGCGCAAGCCGCGCTCCTGGATGATGCGGTTCCACTCGCAGACCGCCGGCGTGACGCTCACGGCGCAGCAGCCGATGAACAACATCGTGCGCGTCGCCTACCAGGCGCTCGCCGCGGTGCTCGGCGGCACGCAGTCGCTGCACACCAACTCGATGGACGAGACGCTCGCGCTGCCCACCGAGGAATCGGTCCAGGTGGCGCTCCGTACGCAGCAGGTGCTGGCGTACGAGACCGGCGTGCCTAACGTGATCGACCCGCTGGGCGGCTCCTACTACATCGAGAGCCTGACGGACACCATGGAGCGCCAGGCCGAGACGCTGTTCGAGGACATCGCGCGGGCCGGCGGGGTCGTGCGCGCGCTCGAGAGCGGGTGGCTGCAGCGCAAGATCGCGCAGTCGTCGGCACGGCAGCAATGGGAGCTGGAGCAGCATCGGAAGCTCGTCGTCGGCGTCAACGAATTCGTGACCGACGAGCCGGAGCTCACGATTCCGCTGCTCAAGGTCGGCGCCGATGCGGAGACAGACCAACGCGCGCGTCTCGCCGCACTCCGGGCGAATCGCGACGCCGCGCGGTGCACGGCGGCGCTGGCGACGCTGCGCGACGGTGCGCGGACGGCGGCCAACCTCGTCCCGCTCATTCTCGATGCCGCCCGTGCGGACGCGACGCTGTACGAGATCCGCGCCGCCATGGAAGACGTCTTCGGCGCGTACCGGGAGCCGGTGTTCTTTTAGAGCGGACAGAGCGCGGACACGGCCGGACGGGACACCGACGCCCCGGGCCTGTCTTGTCCGGCCGTGTCCGGGGTTGTGCGCTCTCCGGTGACGGTTTTCGGTTCGACCCTGCGCAACGTGCTGCGGACAGGGCCGTCAACCGATCGCCACAGGAGGAAGGACCATGCGAGCCACCCGGATCACGCGGTGGGCGGCGGTTGCCGCCGTAGTCACCGCCCAAGCGCTGCACGCCCAGGGCACTCCACCCGCACAACCCGCGGCATCTCAGGCTGCACCGGCTGCGGCGCCGGCACAGCCGCCGTCCGTGTGCGGCAACACCGCGTACTGCGCCGAGACCAACGACTTCGCAGCGGTCATCACGAATTTCCGCACGAGTGACCTGCGCGGATACAAGATGATCGACGTGGTCATGCACTTCGTGAACAAGACGTCCAAGCCGCTCGTGCTCGGTTACGTGCAGAATTCGGGGACGATCATCGACGACAAGGGGAATCGCTACATCGTGTGGGGCGCGAACGGCGTCCGCGGGATCGGCCAGGTGTATGGCGGCAGCTTCGATCCCAAGTTCTCGGTCGACGCCGGCAGCAGCGGCGACGCGCAGTTCGAGCTCGCGTGGTACCCGGGCACCCAGATCTATGGCTTCAATTTCGCGTTCGACCTCGCGATCGACGAGATCAATTCGTACGAGGGCGGTCAGCACTCGTTAGGCAGCGAGTTCCCGCTGCACTTCCAGGGTCTGGCGAACGGCATCTCGTCGAGCGGTCAGGTGGCGATGGGCGGCGCCGGCGGCGCGAGTGCGAGCGGAGCCGGGGCCGGTGGTCAGCCGTGCAACAACGGCGCGGCGGGCACGGCGACAGCCGTGGCGAACGCGACCGGCTCGGAGGCCGTGCAGGGTGCGGCTCAGCAGGGTGCGTCGACAGTTGCCCAGGCAACGACGGCCGTGCAGAGCGTGGCCTCGCTCTTCAGCAAGAAGAAGTCGCAGCCGAAGCCCGCGGCCAATCCTTGCGGCTCCGCGAGCGGAACCGTTACGCAGTCGGCAGCCGGTAGCGTGGCGCCGTCGGCGGCGGCTGCAGGCGGCGTGTCGCCGGCACCGGCGGGCAATGCGACGACAGCGACGGCCCCGGCCAAAGCGACAACGAGCACCGATCCCGCCGCCATGAAGGCCGGGGTCGTTCGGGCGGGCACGACGCCGCCGGTCACGCCACCGACCACCAAGACACCGCCGACGACGACCACGACGCCGACGACGCACAACCCGGCTCCCAAGACCGGCAACAAGAAAACGGTGACGCCGGACACGACGACGAAGCATCCGTAACACGCTCGTACGCAACCTCGGACGCCACGCCGCGAGCTCTCGGTACGAGTTCGCGGCGTGGCTGCATTGGGAGGCACGGGAATGACTTGGCGCACCCATGGGACGTCGATAGAATTACGCAGCCGAACGCGGCTCGGAATTCCCAAGGATTTCCGTCCTCAGCGGACGATTCAATCGCATGCGACCCATTCGGGTGCTGATAGCCAAACCCGGTCTCGATGGTCACGACCGCGGCGCCAAGGTGGTGGCCGCGGCGCTTCGTGATTCGGGCATGGAAGTGATCTATACGGGTCTCCACCAGACGCCGGAAATGATCGCCAGCGCAGCGGTGCAGGAGGACGTCGACGTGGTCGGGTTGTCCATCCTGAGCGGCGCGCACATGACGCTGTTTCCGCGCGTGCACGAGCTCCTGCGCAAGGCCGGACGCGACGACATCCTGATCACCGGCGGCGGCATCATCCCCAAGGAAGACATCGAGGCGCTGCGCGAGCAGGGTATCGGCCAGCTCTTCGGACCGGGCACGCCGACCTCGGCGCTGGTGGACTACATCAAGGAGTGGTTCGCCGAGCGCGAGCAGCAGGAAGCGTGACCGCGACGCCACGGTTGCGCGAGCTGTCCACCGACTTGCGCGCGCTCGAGGAGCGGCTTCGGTTAGGCGGAGGCTCGGACAAGATCGAGCGCCAGCATCGGCAGGGCAAGCTGACGGCGCGTGAGCGCGTCGCGCTGCTCTGTGATCCGGGCGCGCGCTTTCTCGAGGTGGGCCTGCTCGTCGCGTACGACCAGTACGACGGCCAGGCGCCGGGCGCCGGCGTCGTGACGGGCGTCGGGATCGTCGACGGCCGCGAAGTCGTGGTCGTGGCCAACGATGCTACCGTGAAAGCGGGATCGTGGTGGCCGGAAACGATCCGCAAGATGCTGCGCGCGCAGGAAATCGCGATGCGCTGCCGCATCCCGATCATCTATCTCGTCGACTCGTCCGGCGTGAATCTGCCGTATCAGGGCGGCGTCTTCCCCGGGCAGTACGGGGCGAGCCGGATCTTCTACTACAACTCGGTCATGCGGCGCTACCTGCGGATCCCGCAGCTGGCCGCGGTCATGGGACCGTGCATCGCCGGCGGCGCGTATCTGCCGGCGCTCTCCGACGTGATCCTGATGGTGGAGGGCACGTCGTTCATGGGGTTGGGCGGGCCCAATCTCGTGAAGGGCGCGACGGGCCAGGTCGTGGACGCCGAGTCGTTAGGCGGGGCGCACACGCACACGGAGATCTCGGGCGTCGCGCATTACGTGGTCAAGAACGACCAGCGCTGCGTGGAGAAGCTGCGCGCGCTCGTGTCGCGCCTGCCGCGTCCCGTCAGGCAGCCGTGCCGCGATGGCGCGCCGCCCGCGACGCCGCCCGAATCGCTCTACGAGCTGCTGCCGGCGGACCACCGCATGTCGTACGAGATGCACCACCTGCTGCGCGCCATCGTCGATCGCGGCGAGCTGGATGAATTCCAGAGCGACCGCGCGCGCGAGATGATCTGCGGCGACGCGGCCATCGACGGGATGCCGGTGGGCGTCATCGCCAACCACCGCGGGCTGATCAAGGGGCGCCAGGGCGAGCGCCCGCGCTTCGGCGGCATCATCTACACCGAGAGCGCCGAGAAAGTCGCCTACTACATCGACCGCTGCGACCGCGAGCGCATCCCGTTGCTGTTCGTGCAGGACGTGTCGGGCTTCATGGTGGGTCCCGAGGCCGAGCACGGCGGCATCATTCGCGCGGGCGCGCAGTTCGTCGAAGCGATGGCGACGGCGACCGTGCCCAAGATTGTCCTAACGGTGAATCACGCGTCGGGCGCCGGCTACTACGCCATGGCAAGCCAGGGCTTCGATCCGGATTTCATCTTCACGTGGCCCACGGGGCGGATGGGGGTGATGGAAGGCGAATCGGCGGTGCAGGCGGTGCACGGACCGGCGCTCGACGACGCGCGCCGCGCGAAGAAAGGTCCGGGTCCCGAGCTGGCCACGGCGGTCGACGCGATGCGCGCCGACTACGAGCACCAGCTCGATGCGCGGTTCGCCGCGGCGCGCGGCTACGTGGACGCGGTGATCTATCCCGAGGAGACGCGCGACGTGCTGGCGATGGCGCTCCGCAGCGCGCTCAACAACCCGGGGCCGCACCTCGGCGCGTTCGTGCTGCCGCCGCACCTGGGAGAGCAGGCATGACGCGTGTCGTGCGCGTCGCGAGCGGGCAGGGATTCTGGGGCGACTGGCTCGAGGCGCCGCGCCGCCAGGTCGAAGGCGGACCGGTCGACTACCTCATGCTCGACTACCTGGCCGAAGTGACGATGTCGATCCTCCAGAAGCAGAAGGAGCGCGACCCGTCGTTAGGCTACGCCCGCGACTTCATCGGCGCCATGGACAGCGTGTTCCCGGCCGTCGCCCAACGCGGCGTGCGCGTGGTGGCCAACGCGGGCGGCGTCAACCCGCCGGCCTGCGCGGCCGCGGTGCGGCAGGCGGCGCATACGGCCGGCGTCTCGCCTAACGTTCGCATCGGCGTCGTCACCGGCGACGACTTGCTCCCGCGCCTCGACGCCCTCCTCGCCGAGGGACACGCGCTGGCCAACATGGAAACCGGCGAGCCGCTCTCGACCATCCGCGACCGCGTGCTGTCCGCCAACGCGTACCTGGGCGCCCCGCCCATCGTCGACGCGCTCGCACGCGGCGCCAATGTCGTCGTCACGGGGCGCTCGACGGACACCGCTCTCACGATGGCACCCTTGCTCCGGGAGTTCGGCTGGCGTCTCGATGACTGGGACAAGCTCGCGGCCGGCATTGTGGCCGGCCACATCATCGAGTGCGGCGCCCAGTGCTCGGGCGGCAACTGCCTCTACGATTGGCGCACGATCCCCGATCTCGCCAACGTCGGGTATCCGATCGTCGAAGGGCACGAGGATGGCACGTTCGTCATCTACAAGCATCCGAACACGGGCGGGCGCATCGACGTGCACAGCGTGACCGAGCAGCTGGTGTACGAAATGGGCGACCCGCACGCGTACATCACACCCGACGTGATTGCGGACTTCACCAGCATCCGCCTCGAGAACGCGGGTCCCGACCGCGTGCGCGTCTTCGGCATCACGGGGCGGCCGCCCACGGACAAGCTCAAGGTGTCGATTGCCTACCGCGCCGGCTTCAAGGCGTTAGGCACGCTCGTGTACGCGTGGCCCGACGCGCTCGAGAAGGCGCGCCTGGCCGATCGCGTGGTGCGCGAGCGCCTCGACCGCCTCGGCTTGCAGTTCGAGACCGTGCACACCGAATTCCTCGGCGCGTCGGCCACCCACGGCCCGCTCGCCGGCGCAGTCGGCGACGTGCCGGAGGTGCAGCTGCGCATCGGGGTGCGCGGTCCCGACCGCAAGGCCGTGGAGCGGTTCACCCGCGAGATCGCTCCGTTGGTCTTGAACGGTCCGCCGAGCGTGACGGGCTTCGCCGGGGGGCGGCCGAAAGTCGAAGAGGTGGTGGCCTACTGGCCGGCGCTGGTGGACAAGCGCGTCGTCACACCCGTCGTCACCATGGACGAGCCATGAAGATCCGCCTGGTGGACATCGCACACGCCCGCTCGGGCGACAAGGGCGACACCGCGAACGTCGGCGTGATTGCGCTCCGGCCGCGGTGGTATCCGCTGCTCGAGCGCGAGCTGACGCGCGAGCGGGTGGCACGCCACTTCGCCGGCGCCATTACCGGCGGCGTGGAGCGCTACGAGCTGCCCAACCTCGGCGCGCTGAATTTCCTGCTGCACGGGGCGTTAGGCGGCGGCGGCACGCTGTCGCTCAAGACCGACGCGCAGGGCAAGGTGTTCTCCACCGCGCTGCTGCGCCTCGAGCTCGACGTCCCGGACGCCGAGGCGCGGCAACTCGGCCTCCCGGGAGCCGCCGGGTGAACCGGATTCGCGTCGCGGCCGCGGATGGCGTGGGACGCATCACGCTGGCCCGTCCCGAAAAGAAAAACGCGCTCGACCGCGCGGCCGCGGACGAGTTGCTCGACGCGCTGGCGCGCCATGGTTCCGACCGGTCGGTGCGGGTGGTGCTCCTGGCTGCCGACGGCCCCGACTTCTGCGCCGGCGCCGACCTCGCCGCGTTGGCCGGGCTCGTCGATGCCGACGCCCACGCGCAGCACGCCGATGCGATGGCGTTAGGCAACGTGTTCGTCGCGATGCGGGAGCTGCCCGTGCCCGTGGTCGCCGCCGTCCGGGGACGGGCCCTGGCCGGCGGAGCCGGGCTCGCGACCGCCTGCGACATCGTGCTCGCCGACCAAGACGCGCGCTTCGGGTATCCGGAAGTGAAGGTCGGTTTCGTGCCGGCCATGGTCATGACGATGCTGCGCCGCGCCGTCGGCGAGAAGCAAGCGTTCGACCTGGTGGCCACCGGCCGCGTGCTCTCGGCCCGCGAAGCGTGCGACGCTGGTCTCGTGTCGCGCGTGGTGCCAGCCGGCACGCTCGACGCCGCCGCCGATGAGGTCGTGAGCGCCCTGGCCGCGTCGCCGCCGGGTGCCGTAGCGTTCACCAAGCGCCTCTTCTACGACCTCGACGGCGTGTCGTTCCGCGACGGCATTGCGTTAGGCGCTCAGGTCAACGTCGAGGCGCGCCAGACCGCCGAGTTCAGGGACGGCGTGCGCCGCTTCCTCGATGGCAAGGCAAAGGGCAGGGAGGGACGCGCGCCGTGAAGACCCTCGATTTGCTCAAGGTGGTGCTGGTCCTCGTGGCGCTGGCGATCTGGGGGTACGGCGCGCGCACCGGCCGCAACAGCCTGATGGTCGTGGGTATCGCGTTCATGGTGGTCGCCTTCCTCTTGCGCTGGGTGCCCAAGATCACGCGGCGTCCTTAAGTGAAGAGCGCCCTCCGCCACGCTACTCGCAGTTTCCCAAAGAAATGTCGACCCGCAATGCGGTGTCGCTCTCGCCCTCCGCAGCCGAGCGATCCGCTCGGCTGTGGGGCGAGCACATCGCCGGCGTGTCGATTTCGTGTTTTTTTTTGTGTACGCCTAACGACGTACCTCGCTCATGAGCGCGAACGGGTTGCCCTCCGAGTCGCGGAATTCGCCGAGCCAGAGATCGTGGTCGCTCATCCGCGCGATGAGCTGCGGGCCGTTGATCACGACCACACCGCGCTCGACGAGCGCCTGCGAGGCGGACTGAATGTCGTCGACCTTGTAGTAGAGCATCCCGGCGCCCACCGGCTCGGCGTTCGGCTCCGGCATGCCCAACATGAGGCGGATGCCGCCGCAGTCGAAGAAGGCCATCCGCTGCGGCACCTCGAACAGGAATCGCATCCCGAGCGTGTCCCGATAGAATGCCGTGGCGCGGGCGAGGTCGGTGACCGGGATGAGGATCTGGCCGATCTGCGTGAGAGCGAGCGTCGGAGTCGTGGCCGGCATGGGACCTCCCGGAGTGGTGGCGGCGCGAGCGCCAGTTAGTTAGTATTACTAACTACTATGACCCCGCCCGCCCGATCGCGCAAGAGCCCCGACCCCGACGCCGTCGCCGACCGCATCCACTCGGCCGCCATCCACATCCTGCGCCGCGTCCGCCGCGAAGACCCCGGCATGGGCCTCAGCGGCCCCCGCGCGTCCGCCCTGTCCGTCGTCGTCTTCGGCGGCCCCGTCACCCTCGGCGCCCTCGCCGCCGCCGAGCAGGTGAGACCGCCCACGATGACCCATCTGGTCCGAGCCCTCGAACGCATGGGGCTCGTCACCCGCGTCCCCGACCCCGACGACGGACGCATCGCCCGCATCGCCGCCACCCGCCGCGGCAAAGCGCTCCTCGAGGCGGGTCGAGCCCGGCGCGTCAACGCCCTGTCGCGCCAACTGCGCACCCTGTCCAAGCGCGACCTCGCCGTCCTGGCCCGCGCCGCAGAGCTCTTGGAGGTACTTGCTCATGACTGAGGCTCGTTGTCCAAGTCGGTCAGAAAACGGCAGGAAACCCGGAACGGTCGAAACGATCTCGAATCAGGCGGGTATTGGCACTCGCGAGCCCCATCCCGTATTCGTTCAAACGACCTGAGGCACTCCAGGGTCGGGCATGTTGTCCGGTTCGGTTGTTGCTGACTTTTTGTGTCCAAATGGAGGAGCAGACATGCCCCAGGAGAAGCGCCGCCGCCCTCGCGTGACTCCCGCCGACATCAGCCCGGCGGAAGCCGATCGCGACATCCTCGATCAGTACTTCGCCGAAGTGAGCCGGTACGCGCTGCTCCACGTCGACGAAGAGCAGGCGCTCGCCCGTCGCATTCGTCGCGGCGACGACTTGGCGCTCGACGAGTTGGTGCGGCGCAATCTTCGCTTCGTGGTCTCGGTGGCCAAGAAGTACCAGAACCGCGGGCTCCCGCTCATCGACCTGATCGGCGAGGGCAACGTCGGTCTCATGACGGCCGCCCGGAAGTTCGATCCAGACCAGGGTGTCAAGTTCATCTCCTATGCGGTGTGGTGGATCCGCCAGGCGATCTTGGCGTCGCTCGCACGCCAGGGACGCACGGTCCGCGTCCCGCTCAACCGCACCGCGGACCTGTCGCGGGTGATCAAGGCTGCCGGCGTGCTGCGCGACC
>DASYXE010000493.1:0-4739 GCA_035935375.1 Gemmatimonadaceae bacterium
TGGATGGCGGCGCGCATCGCGCTGCCCGGCGCCGGACCCGTCGACGCCCGGCTCGGTCTCGACATGGGCACCTACTCCGCGCTCCGACTCTACACCCCGTTCGTCAGGCGGCGCGGACTGTTAGGCACAATGCCCGGTGCGGTCGCCGGGTACGGCTTCGGCCTCGGCGGCGAATTCCCGGTGCGGCTCACCCGCGTCCCGTCGCTCGACATCGCCGGCCTCCACGTGGACGGCCCCGTGGCGGAATTGTCGGTCGCCGATTCGGGCGCAACCGCGCGCGACGACGTCGACGGCACGATCGGTGGCGCGATCCTGCGGCGCTATCGCGTGATCGTCGACTATGCGCACGAGCGGATGATCTTGGAGCCGAACGCGGAAGCGGGCACGCCGTTCGCCGCGGACATGAGCGGCCTCGTGCTCGACGCCGCGGGGCCACGATTCGCCACGATCACGGTTGGTCACGTCATCGCGGCGTCACCGGCGATCGAGGCCGGCTTCGCCGTGGGCGATCAATTGATGTCGATCGATGACGCGCGCGTGGATACCCTCGGGCTCGCGCGGGTGCAGGCCATGCTGTCGCGACGGGCCGCGTATCGTGTGTTGGTCGCACGCGGCAAGTCGACGGTCGAGCTGATCCTGCGCACGCGCCCCATCGTCTGAGCCTCGGCGCCGCGCGGCGTGATTTCGGAGCCGAAGTGCGCCGCATCAACGCTCCCGGGAACTGTGGGCTCGGAACCAGGATTCGCAGCCCGTGCAGGTGAACCGAACCTCTGCTCGGGAACGTCATGCGTTTGTTCGCTCTCAGTCGTCGCGGAGCCAACCGGGTCCGCCACCTCATCGTTAGGCAAGCGCTGGTCCCGCTCGCGCTGTGCGGCGCCGCCGCCGCCGGCTGCTCGGGTTATTCGGCGACGGGTCCGACGCCGAATCAGAACATCCAGCTCATGGCGCGCTTCGACTCGGTGCTCGCCACGCTCGATCCGGTCACGCAGGCTCGTCGGCGCGAACAGCTCACGGAGGTCATCACGCTGTTGGCGTTCGGTGCGCCGGTCGAGACCGTGCAGCTCACCGTGAACGGTACCACGCGCTCGTACTCCGGTGTCGGCGGGTTCATCGTGAGTGACGACATCGGAGGGCATGCGGTCGATTCCGCGTACACGCTCCTGGCCTGGCGCGGCGATGCGGCCGACACGCTGGCGTCCGTGGCGATCTTCCATGCATCGAGCACGTTCGAGCTAACCGACAGTGCAACGCACGTCGGAAGCACCGGTGCGGCGACGGGCACCGCGCAGGCGGCGCCACTGCACGACGGCTGCACGTCGTACCTGGACCATCTCCCGCCCGACGTGAGCGTCCCCGGTGGTCTCTCGTGCGAGCGCCAGCGTGTCATCGCGGCGGCGTCCGGCAGCACGGACGATCACGCAGCCCCAGGCGGCGGGACGTTTGCCCTGCCATCTCAATCGGTGAGCGGCGTCCGCGTCGAGGGCCAGACCGGCAGTTAGGCAGCCGGGCGCTGGTCCAGCCGCCGCAGCTCCTGTTTCGCCCGCTCGAGCACGCCGCGCTGCCGCGACCCGAGATGTTTCCCCGCACGTAGCCCGACCAGCGCGTTTTCGTGGGTCGGCGCCCTGAATGCGAGGGTGAGCGTTTCCGGCGGGTGCCTGGCATGTCAGCATGCCGGTTCGAGGGCCGTTCCACGCCGGTCCCAAGGCGCCGGCGCGGTCGCGATTCGGCGCAAGGCTTGCCGGTACGACGATGCATGAGCCTCGCATCGCCCCACGAACCGCGTCATCGCCGGGTGCCACCGCGCGCGTGGATGATATGTGCGGCAGCCGTCATCGGGGTTGGCGGCGTGCTGCTGGCGCGCGCGCCGGATGCCGCCCGCGCCGCGCTGCCGGCGCGCGCCGACACAGTGCCTAACGAGACGCCGCCCGCCGTCGCCGAGCGTACGTCGGAGGCCGGCACGCAGGCGCAGTTCCGCAACGTCGCCTTCGACATCGGCCGCGGCATCTCGCTCGACATCACGCGGCTCCGCGGCGAGCTGCGCAGCAAGCAGCAGGGATCGCCCATCGCGTTCGACGACAAGACGTCGTTCGTCATCCACATCGCGTCGGCCGAGGTCGGACTCACCATGCAGAGTCTCGACAGCCTGATGAACGGCTACGTCTTCGCATACCGCGACGCGCCACTCAAGAACCTCACGTTCTCGACCGACAGCGGCAGGTTGGTGCAGGCAGGAACGCTGCACAAAGTCGTGAACATCCCGTTTCGCATCACCGCCGTCATGTCGATGACCCCCGAGGGTCTGATTCGCGTCCACCCGGTGCAGATCAAGATTTTTTCGGTGAACGGCCGCGGCCTGATGAAAGCGTTAGGCATCACGCTGCAGTCGCTGCTCGACCTCTCGCACGCGCACGGCGTGAGCGTGCGGGGCAACGACCTCTTGCTCGACCCGCAGCAGTTGCTGCCGCCGCCGGCGATCGAAGGGCGGGTCACCGCCGTGCGCGTGGATTCGAACGAAGTGGTGCAGGTGTTCGGCGATTCGAGCGAGACGACGCCGCATCCGCTGCATCCGCCGGAGAGCGCGAAAAACTACATGTACTTCCGTGGCGGCACACTGCACTTCGGCAAGCTCTTCATGGTCGATGCGGACATGGAGATCATCGACCTCGATCCCAAGAACGTCTTCCAGTTCAGCATCGACCAGTACAACACGCAGCTCGTGGCGGGGTACTCGAAGAACACGGCGAGCCAGGGGCTCGTCGTGTTCATGCCTGACCTCGCCACCGCCCAACGCGAGCAGACAAAGAAGGGGATGTCCCGGCGAAAGTGACTCGCGGCCCTGTGGTTGCGTACACATCTTTTGTACGTCGGAAGCCGTACGATCATCTGCACGACTCCCTTCACGAGCCGAGGCTCGAACCATGTCGATGCTCTCGTTGCAGCGCTCGCTATCGATGGCGTGCGCCGTTGCCATCGCCATTCTCTGCGGCGTGCCGGCGCCGGCGCAGGTCGCCGAACCCCCAGCACGGATTCAGCAGGCAACTGGCGACCCGCCGGGCCGCGTTGGGCGCCTCGCCTACCTGAGCGGTACGGTATCGTTCCGCGCCTCGGGCGACACCGCCTGGGCCGTTGCCGTGCCCAACAGTCCGATTACCACCGGCGACGCGTTGTGGGCCGACAACGGCGGGCGCACCGGAGTCGAGATCGGCTCGGCCGAGGTGCGCATGAACCAGCAAACCGAGCTCGACGTCGAGCGACTCGACGATGCGGCGCTGCAGTTCAGCGTTCCGCAGGGCTCGGCCATTCTCCGGCTGCGCTCGCTGGCGACCGGCGAGACCGACGAGATCGACGCGCCTAACGCGTCCGTGCAGATGGCGGCGCTCGGCGAGTATCGCGTCGACGTCTCGCCCGATGGCGCGACGACGTCGATCACGGTGTACTCCGGGGCGGCGACCGTCTCGGCCGGCGGCTCATCCTTCTCGGTCGACGCGGGACAGGTCGCGACCGTGCAGGGCGACAGCACCGCCACGTACAATCTGGCCGACGTCGGATCGCCGGACGACTTCACGCAGTGGTCGCGGTCGCGCGACGCCCGCATCGATGCGGCGGTGAGCGCCTCGTCGAACTACGTGTCGCCGTACATGCCGGGCACCGCGGATCTGGCCGACGAAGGCACGTGGGCGCAGGATGCGTCGTATGGTCCGGTCTGGTATCCGCGCACCGTCGTCGTCGGTTGGGCGCCGTATCGGTACGGACATTGGGTGTGGGTCGGCCGCTGGGGATGGACGTGGGTGGATGACGCGCCGTGGGGCTGGGCGCCGTTCCACTATGGCCGTTGGGCGTACATCGACAATCGATGGGGATGGTGTCCGGGCCGAACGGTCGCGCCGCCGGTCTTCGCGCCGGCGTTAGTCGCCTTCGTCGGCGGCAGCGGCTTTTCGGTCGGCGCGTCGTTCGGACCCGGTGGCGGGGTCGGCTGGTTCCCGCTCGCGCCGGAAGAGGTCTATCGGCCGCCGTACATCGTGAGCCCGGTGTATCTGCGCCGTGTGAACGTAACGAACGTGAACGTCACCAACATCAACATCACGAACGTCAACGTGACCAACGTGACGTATCGGAACCGCTCGGTGACGAACGCGGTGACGGTGGTCTCGCAGCAGACGTTCGCGAACGGAACGCCGGTGGGGCGCTCGGCGGTGCGGGTTGCGCCCGGCGACATCTCGCGCGTCTCCGTGATCGAGCGCGCGCCGGTCGTGCCGACGCGCGTGAGTTTGATCGGTCAAGAAGCGGCGGGTCGTCGCGCGTCGTTGCCGCCGGCCGCGTTGGCGCGCCGTCCGGTGCTCGCGGTGCATGCGCCGCCGCCGGCGCCGATTTCGTTCGCCGTCCAACAACAACAACTGGCGAAGACGGCGGGACGCCCGCTCACGCACACCGAGATGTCCACGCTGCGCAACCAGACGCCGGTGAGCGCATCGGTGCCGATTCGCTCGCGTCCCGCGACCACCGTGCTGCCGGGCGGCGCTGGACTCAAGCCGGCGCGCAGCGGACTGCCGCCCCAGCGCCAGACTACGGCGCCGACACCCGTGCGGATGACGGTCCGTCCGCCGCCGACGGCCACGCCGGCGCCCAACCCTCCGCCGGCCAAGCCCGCGCCTAACCAGGCGCCGGCCAGGGTGGCGCCCGAGCCCGCGGCCGCGCGGGTGCGCCTGCCGCCGGGCTCGCCGCCGATGCCTAACGGAAAG
>DASYXE010000494.1:0-7874 GCA_035935375.1 Gemmatimonadaceae bacterium
CCGCTCTTCGGGCATAACCCGTGAAAAGTGACCGTCGGCGGGCCGCGTTACAAGCGGCGGATCATCGCCCTCGGCCGCGGGGGCGTCCCGACTATTCCTCGCGCAGCGCTTCGGTGGGATCCGTCCGCGCCGCCCGCCACGCCGGGAGCATCGTGGCGACCAGCGCAGTGAGTGCCAACACGAGCGTCGCCCCGACGAGCGTGCGCACGTCGTGCGGCGCTATGCCGTAGAGCAGCGACGCCACGAAGCGCATTCCAGCCAGCGAGAGCACGGCACCCACGAGGACCCCCGCTGCGATGACCCGTCCCGCGTCGCCGAGCACGAGGCGGACGACATCCCGCCACGCGGCGCCGAGCGCCATCCGAATGCCGATCTCGTTGCGGCGACGCGTGACGTCGTACGCAAGCGTGCCGTAGAGTCCGACCACCGCGAGCACGAGGGCGAGTACACCGAAGAAGCTGGACAGCGTGGCAAGGAGGCGCGGGCGCGCCAACGTCGCTTCGACTTGGGCCGAAATGGTGGTCGCGTCGAGCTCGATCGTCGGACTCACGCGCGCAAATGCGTCGCGCACCGCCGGCACGATGCTCGACATGGGCACATCGCTGCGCACCACGTAATTCCACTGCGTCCACCCTGGAATGCCGGCCTTGGCGCCTAACGGAAGATACACGATCGGGCCTGTGGTCTCGTCGAGCGAGCTGTACTTGCTGTCGCCCACGACACCGACAATCTCGTACGGCGGCGACGTCGAGTCGGCCACCGGCGTGCGAAACGTGCGGCCCAGCGGATTGTCGACGCCGAAAAAGTGGTGGGCCATGGTCCGCGTCACGATGGCCGGCGTCGTCGGTGCGTCGCCATCCCCGGCCTTGAAGGTGCGCCCGGCGAGGAGCGGCGTGCCCATCGTCGAGAAATAGCTGTCGCCCACCTCGTTGAAGTTCGAGATCGAATCCCTGTCATCCTTGGCGGCATACCCCGGTGTGAGAATGAAATCGTTCCAGCCTGCCCCGCTCATCGGCGTAAAGGCAGACTGACTCACGCTCCGCACGCCGGGACTGGCGCGGAGGTTCTCCAGCACATCGCGCTCGAGCGCAGGCAATCGTGCGGTATCGGACGCGGCGCGAGCAAAATCGGTCTGGATGATGTAGACGCCCTCGCGACGGAACCCGGGATTCACCGACTGGAGATTGCGGAATGTCGTGAGCAACAGACCCGCGCCCGTCACGAGCGCGAGCGACAGCGCGAGCTGCGCGGCCACGAGCGGCCTGCTGATACGCTGGCGGCGATTGCCCGCGAAGCCGCGACCACCCGACTTGATCATTGTTTGCGGATCGACCCGCGTCGCGCGCCAGGCCGGCAGCACGCCGAACAACGCCGCGGTGACTAACGCAGCGACGACCATGAAGCCGAGGACACGCCAGTCGATGGAGAGATCGAGCAAGGCGGGCTCGTGCCGCGTGGAGATCCACGCCACGATCACGCGGTCGGCCCAATGCGCGAAGAGCGCGCCGAGCGCGGCGCCGATCACTGCGAGCAACACGCTCTCGCTGAGCAGTTGTCGGATCACGCGCGCACGACCCGCACCGAGGGACAGCCGGATGGCAATGTCGCGCTGGCGCGCCGCGCCGCGCGCCAACAGCAAGTTGGCGATGTTCACGCAGGCGATCAGCAACACGACGCCGACGGCAGCCATGAGCAGCCACAGCGGACGCGCGTACTGATTGCGCAGCTCGGACAGCCCGCCGCCGCCCGACCGCGCGCCGAGCACTTGCGACAGATAGTGCGTTTGACTGGCTCTCGACCAGTTAGGCGGGAGGGTCGCTTGAAAAATCGCCGGCGAGGCTGCCGCCAACCGGGCGCCCACGACGTCCGGCGTCAGGCCGGGCGCGCGTCCCATGACTTCGAGGTACCAGCGCGAGCGCGCGTCGAGCGCGTGTGGGCCGTCGAACAGGTCGATGGTGCACAGCGGTACGAACACATCCGCCTTGCGGCCCACTTCGATCCCGAAGAATCGCGGATCGGCCACGCCGATGATCGGAATCGGGTGCCCATCGAGCGAGAGCGTGCGCCCAACGGCACTGGCCGCGCCGCCGAGCTCGCGGTCCGCGAAGCCTCCGCTCACGACGGCGGCACCGCCGCAGCCCCGGACGTCATCGCTTCGATCGAGCAGGCGTCCGGCGACCGCCTGCACGCCGAGCACGTCGAAGAACGCGCCGCTCACGACCGCGCCGGCCGCGTGCCGCACGATGCCGCCGTTCGCCAAGTTGAACACGTGGTTGGCGTAGGCGAACGACCCGGAGAAGACGTGCGTGTGATCTCGAATTTCTTCCCAGATCGGGTTCGTGAAATACGGTTCACCCTTCTCCCCCATGTGCGCCTTGTCCTTCAGGGCCAGGAGCATGAGCTGCTGGGGATCGCGCACGGGGAGCGACCGGAGCACGACGGTGTTCGCGAGCGTGAAGATCGCGGTGTTCGCGCCGAGTCCTAACGCAAGGGAGACGACGGCGACCGTCGTGAAGCCCGGATTGGAGACGAGCGTACGCGCCGCGTAGCGCGTGTCGGCGAGCAGCGACTCGAGCCACAGAACCACGTCACGGTCGCGGGTGCGCTCCGTGTGCACGGTGCGGTTGCCGAAGCGGCGGCGTGCCTCGAGCAATGCGTCGTCCGCGTTCATGCCGCGCGCCGTGAGGTCGTCGGTGCGCTCGGCGAGGTGAAACGCCATCTCGCGATCGAGGTCGCGCGAGAGCGCGCGGCCGCGCACGGTGTTGGTGAGGCGGTGGAACCAGGACATGGGACGCTCCGGTCTCGGGCTCGAGTGGTGCGCCTAACCGTTAGGCGAAGCGCAGTACGCGGCTCACGCCGTCGGTGAGGCGCTCCCAGCTTTCCTGCTCGTGCGCGAGCTGGCGGCGGCCGGCGGCGGTGATGGCGTAGAAGCGCGCCTGGCGGTTCTTCTCGGTGGTGCCCCAGCGCCCGCGGATCCACCCCGCCTGCTCCATGCGGTGGAGCGCGGGGTAGAGCGATCCCTCTTCGACGCGGAGCAACTCGGCGGATCCGCGCTGGATGTGCTGCGTGATCGCGTAGCCGTGGAGGGCGCCGCGCACGTCGAGGGTGCGCAGGACGAGGAGGTCGAGAGTGCCCTGCAGGACGTCGCTTTTGCTGGTGGGCATCGGGTCACCTAACCTGCTAGGCATAGATGTCTAGGTGAAGATGGCCACGCCCGGCCGTCGCGTCAAGAGTGGCCGACGCAGCGGTCGGCGCCCGTCATGGCGCGGCCGGCAGCCTCGGTTTTCGGGTGGCCGTGTCGACCGGTTCGCGCTTGCCGATCGCCCGCTCAGTCGTCCTTAAGCGTACGTCCGCCAACCGGTTCCGGAACGCTGCGGTGCAGACGGGAACCGACAGGCCCTATAGATTCCCACGGCGTCGAACCAGCCTGCCGTCGTACCGTCCTTCTCCGTGAATCCACATGCCGCGTCCGGACGCCCTGGTCGTCCTGACCACCGTCTCGAGCGATGAGGACGCCGTGACCCTCATTCGCGCGCTTCTTGATCGCCGCCTGGTCGCCTGTGGCACGATGCTGCCCGGCGCCCGGTCCCTCTATCGGTGGGAAGGCAAGGTGGCCGACGAGCATGAAGTGGTCGTCGTCCTCAAGACGCGAGCGGACCGCCTCGCGGCGCTCGAACACGCGTTCGCCGAGCTCCATCCATACAAGCTTCCCGAGCTGCTGGCGCTGCCCGTGGCTGCCGGCCTCGACCGTTATCTGGCGTGGATCGGCCAGGAAACCGCGCCCGCGTGACGACTCCGGGAGATCAGACGGCCGCGGCCGAACACACCATCGACGTCCGCGTCGAAGACCTCGCGTTCGCGACTGCTGACGCGATCGCGTGGCCGGTGACCGACGAGTTGCGCGCCACCACGCCCCTGCTCCGCCGGCTCGAAGCCGCCGGCGGGGCGCGTCTTCGGCAGCAGCTCACCTCGCACGATGCGTTGCCGGTCGGCTCGGCCGTGGTCACGGGCGCGGGCGATCTCTCGGTCGAGCTCCTCGTGAGCGCCGTGATCTCGAGCGCCACGGAGCCGGTGAGCGACGGCGGCGTGCGTCGCGCGCTCTTGAGCGCGCTGCAACGCGCGGGCGACTGGCAGATCGAGCACCTGGCCTGCGCGCCGTTTGGGTTAGGCGCGGGCAACCTCGGCCTCGAGGACAGCGCGGAGCTCATGGCGGCCGTCATCGCGCCGTTCGTGGCGCGGGCACGGTTCCCATCGCGCCTCACGATCATCGTCGAGTCGCCGACGGAGCAGGAGGTCTTCTCCGCCGCGCTCTCGAGGGCCGCCCGCTGATGCGACCGCGCGTCGTGGCGGCCGGTGCGATCCTGGTGCTCTGGGCCGGCGGCCTGGCGACGCTCGCACGGCGCCAGTTCGCCGGCGGCGAAGCGGCGCGGTTGGCACGCGCGGCGCTCTTCGTGTCGCCGGGCGCCGACTACTACGAAGTGTCCAACGGGACGAGCCAGATCGGCTTCGCGTCGTCGACGATCGACACGACGCAGACTCGCGTTCTCATTTCCGATTTCGTCGTGGCCGACGTGAACGCGGGCGCGCGGTTTTCGGCGCGGCTGCAGGTATCGCTCACGCGGGCGCTGCGCCTCACGGGCTTCTGCTACGAGTTGGGCGCGGACGCGGGGCCGTACAAGGCGTGCGGCACCGTGGTCCACGACACGCTGCTGTCGCTCCGCATCGCGGCCAAGGGCGCGCGCCCGGTGACGCGGCGCATCAGGCTCTCGGCGCCGCTCTTTCTGCCGACGATGGTGCCGATGATCATTGCGTTAGGCGAGCGGCCCAAAGTCGGACAGCACTTCACGTACGACGTGTTCGACCCCGCCACCGACTCGTCATCCATGACCACGATCGCGGTGACGGCCGAGTCGTTGTTCGTGCAGCCGGACAGCGCGACCTTCGACGCGGCCGGCCAGCAGTGGATCGTGGCGCACCAGGACACGGTGCGCGCCTGGCGCATCGAGGAACAGAACGGCGGCCGCCTCACCGGTTGGATCGACGAGAGCGGCCGCATGGTAATGGCCGATCCGATCGCGGGGATGCGGATGCGGCGGACCGCGTACGAGCTGGCCTACAGCAACTGGTCGCGCCTGACCGCGCGCGACGAACGCGCGGCACACACTCCTTCCACTTCCCGTCCATGATTCAGCTGCAGGGGCTCACGAAGCGATACGGCTCGTTCACCGCCGTGGATGCGATCGACCTCGAGGTCCCGGCCGGCGAGTTGTTCGGGTTCCTCGGGCCTAACGGTGCGGGCAAGACGACCACGCTGCGGATGATCGCGGGCATTCTGCGTCCGACGAGCGGCACGGTCCGCATCGGCGGCATCGACGTCAGCGCCAATCCCACCGCGGCCAAGGCCAAGCTCGGCTACATCCCGGACCGGCCGTTCATCTACGAGAAGCTGAGCGGCGCGGAGTTCTTGCGCTTCGTGGCCGGGTTGTACAGCCAGGACGGCGCCGTCGTCGAACGGCGCATGGACGAGCTGCTCGCCTTGTTCGATCTGAGCGAATGGAAGCACGAGCTGGTGGAGAGCTACAGCCACGGCATGCGGCAAAAGCTCATCATCGCCAGTGCGTTCCTGCACCGTCCCGAGGTGATCGTCGTCGACGAGCCGATGGTCGGGCTGGATCCGAAGGCGGCTCGCATCCTCAAGGATCTGTTCCGCGAGTACACGCGCCGCGGACACACGATTCTGATGTCGACGCACACGCTCGAGATCGCCGAGGACGTGTGCGACCGCATCGCGATCATTCAGGGTGGGCGCATCCGGGCGTCGGGCACGGTGGAGGAGCTGATGGCGACCGCCGCCTCGTTAGGCCAGCACGACCTCGAGAGCTATTTCCTGCGGCTCACGGGCGAGCGCGCGGCGCGCGAGCTGGTCGAGGTGCTGGATGCCTGAGGCCGTCGCCGGCGCGCCGCTGCCGGCGCCGACGCTGGCGCACGTCCTGTCGCCCAAGCTGCGGACAGTGCGCAATCGGTCGCGCGCCACCGAATCGCAGCGGAGCGGCGCCGGACGCTGGGTGATCCTGGTGCTGATCGGCACGGCGTTCTGGGCGGGCGTGATGCTCGTCCTGGTCCGGCTGCTTCGCTACTTCAAGAACACGCCCGAGATCGGCGCGCTGCTGGCGGGCAAGCTGTTAGGCCTGGTGTTCCTCAGCTTCTTCGCCATTCTGCTGATCTCGAACATCATCACCGCCTTGTCGAGCTTCTTTCTCGCGCGCGACCTGGACATGCTCGCGTCGGCGCCGGTGGATTGGCTGACGCTCTACGGCGCCAAGCTGCTCGAGACGCTCGTGCACTCGAGCTGGATGGTGGTGCTGATGGCGGTGCCGATCCTCGCCGCGTACGGCTACGTGTACGACGGCGGCTTCGGGTTCGTGCTGCTCGCGTTAGGCACCACCCTGCCCTACTTGATGATTCCGGCGGCCGTGGGCGCCGCGCTGACGCTGCTGCTCGTCAACATTTTCCCGGCGCGTCGCACGAAGGACCTGTTGACCGTGGTCACCCTCATCGCGGTCGGCGCGCTCGTGGTCCTGTTCCGGCTGCTGCGCCCGGAGCAGCTCGCGCGGCCGGAGGGCCTGCGCTCGCTGGTGGATTTCATCGCGCTGCTCCGCACGCCGACGTCGCCGTTCCTGCCGAGTGATTGGGTGCAGCGCGCGATCATGAGTGCGCTCACCGATCGGCTCGACGTCCTGCCGCTGTACCTGCTCTGGAGCACGGCCGCGGCGGCCGTGGTGCTGGGCGCGATCCTGCACCGTACCCTCTATGCCGGCGGGTTCTCGAAAGCGCAGGAGAGCGCGCAGCAGTGGGCGCGCTCCGGCGTCCTCCCGCGGCTGGGCCGCCTGGCGCTCACCCCGTTAGGCATCTTGCGCCGCGAGCTCGTCTGCAAGGAAGTGCGCGTGTTCTTCCGCGACACGACGCAATGGTCGCAGCTCATCCTGCTCGCCGTGCTCGTGGTGGTGTACGTGTTCAACGTCAAGTTTCTGCCGCTGCGCGGACAGGGCATCGGGTTCATGCTCGTGAACATCGTGCCCTTTCTGAACCTCGGCTTGTCGGGGTTCGTGCTCGCGTCCATTGCGGCGCGGTTCATCTTCCCATCGGTGAGCGTCGAGGGACGGACGTTGTGGCTGCTCAAGTCGAGCCCGCTGCCGATGCGCGAGCTGCTGTGGTCCAAGTACTGGACCGGCACGCTGCCGCTCCTGGGACTCGCGCTGTTGATCGTGGGCGTCACCGACGCGCTGCTCCAGGTGAGCCCGTTCATCTACGCGGTGTCCGTGTTCTCGATCGTGTTCCTGACGTTCGCGGTCGCCGGCCTGGCGCTCGGGTTAGGCGCCATCTTCCCGCGCTACGAGTCGGAGAGCGCGGCGCAGATCCCGACGTCCTTCGGGGGCCTGGTGTTCATGCTGTCGTCGGCGATCTTGATCGGCGCCGTGGTGCTGCTCGAGGCGCGGCCGGTGTACTCGTACCTGAGCCAGGAGGCCTTCGGCACGGTGGCCGATCCGACGGACATGGTGATCGGCTTCTCGCTGGCGATCGCCGTGTGTCTGGCCGGGACGTTCGTGCCGCTGACGGTCGCGGTGCGGCGCCTCGAGCGGCTGGAGCTGTAGGCCGCCGTCCCGTCAGGCGGCGAGCGTCGCGCCGCAGGCCGGACAGTAGCGCGCGCCGGGTTCCGTCACGCTGGCCCCGCACCGCGCGCACTCGCCGGAAAGGAAGCGGCCGCACGTCGAGCAGTAGAGCGCGTCCGCCTCGGGACGCGGGCCGCACGTCGCGCACGATCGGCGCGGCGTCCGATAGGCCAGAATCATCGCTTCGACTTCGGCATCGCTCAC
>DASYXE010000495.1:0-5303 GCA_035935375.1 Gemmatimonadaceae bacterium
CCCCTCAGGCGGCGTCGCCGCCGCTTCCCCCAGCGCAGCGCTTCCCCAAGCGAGCGCCAGCGAGCGCTTCCCCATTCCCTCTCGTCTGACCTCGCTAGTCCGGCGCGTGGTGCTCCGTTCGCTGAAATGCGAGGAACTCGTGAACCGCGCGGATCGCATCGGGATCGGTGGTGTGGATCGTCAGCTCGGCACCGCGGTCGAGCGCGCGCACCGAATAATCGATCACCGCCTTCTTCGCCGTCATCACCCGAGTGCCCGGGACATCCTTGAAGTGCACCAGCATGGGCGAGCTGAAGTCGCCGGCCTTGAATGCGGTTGCGATCGCGCGCAGATGCTGCCGAATGCGCGCAGCGCCGGCGGTATCATCCAGATTGCGAACGAGCACGATCCGGCCACCGTTGGGCAGGTCGTCGAAGTGATGGGTCGACGTGTACTGATCGACGCCCATGATCACGCGGCCGCGCTCCTGCATGGCGGCAAACGCGGAGTCGTGCGATGCGGTGTCCATGTCTGCGTGCGCGTGCTGCGCACTCGCGCGATGAGCAGATCCGGGTGCAATCAAGACAAGCGCAACGAACAGCGTGCGAGAGTGCATTTGGCGCTCCATGGCTTGGGCGTGATCGGGCGGATGCCCGGCCTGCGCATATACATTGTGCCCGACGTCCGGCGTGCGCCGGAACCTCGGTTCCATCTCGGGACATTGGAAGGCCATGGTCTCTCCACGCGCCTTGCGCGATTGCGTGCCGGGGTTCGACGCCATCTCGGCGAGCGCACTCGACCGGATTGCGTCGTCAGCCACCGAGCGCCGCTATCCGGCTAACCGCGTGCTGTATCGCGCCGGCGACGCAGCCGACGGTCTGTACATCGTGTTGTCGGGGCGGGTCCGGGTGTCGCGTGACGCCGGTGCGCGGTCGCGTCTCCTGCACGACGAAGTGGCCGGCGGTGTGTTGGGCGAGATCCCGGTGTTAGGCGGCGGCCCGTTTCCCGCCACCGCGGTGGCCGTCCAGGCCACGCGCTGCGCGCACCTGTCCGTTGCCGCGGTGGACCGGCTGGTGCGCGAGGAGCCCGAGTTCGCGCGCTATGCGATGCAGCGGCTTGCGGCTCGGGCGCGGAGCCTCCTGCATCGGATCGATGAGCTCACCGCCACGACGGTGCTCGTCCGGGTCGCCCGCCACGTCCGAGCACGCGCCGAGGCGTCTGCGGGCGCAGCCTTTACGCTCGGGCTTTCGCAGGCCGCGCTCGCCGGCGAGCTGGACACGGCGCGCGAGGTGGTCGTGCGCGCGCTCGCTGCACTCATCGCGGCTGGGGCGATCCGGCGGGCGGGACGGTCACGGTTCGTCGTCGCGACGGCGGCGGTTCTCAGCGCAATCGCCGCACCTTTCGGCGAGTCCCCGGATGCCACACATTGACGCGATCCAGCTGGCGGCCCGCACCGCAACCGAGCCCTCCCACATCGTGACCGACACTCTCGCCGCCGCACTCGGGGGCAGTTACCGCATTGAGCGCGAGCTCGGACAGGGCGGCATGGCCACCGTGTACCTGGCGCACGACCTCAAGCACGACCGCAGAGTGGCGGTGAAGGTCCTGCGCCCCGATCTCGCCGCCGTCATCGGCGCCGAGCGTTTTTTGCGCGAGATCAAGACCATCGCGACGCTGCAGCACCCGCACATCCTCGGTCTCATCGACAGCGGCGAGGTCGACGGTACCGCGTATTACGTGATGCCGTACGTGGAGGGCGAGTCGCTGCGCGATCGGCTGCGGCGTGAGAAGCAACTTCCCATTCCGGACGCCGTGCAGATCGCCACCGAAGTTGCGGGCGCGCTCGATTACGCGCACCGCCACGGCGTGATTCACCGCGACATCAAGCCCGAAAACATTTTGCTGCACGACGGCTCGGCGCTCGTGGCGGACTTCGGCATTGCGCTGGCCGCGAGCAAGGGCGGCGGCGGCCGCATGACCGAGACCGGGATGAGCCTCGGCACGCCGACCTACATGGCGCCCGAGCAGGCGATGGGCGAGCGCGACGTCACGGCGCGCGCCGATGTCTACGCGTTAGGCGCGACGACGTACGAAATGCTGACCGGCGATCCGCCGTTCACGGGCAGCACCGCGCAGGCGATCGTGGCCAAGGTGATGACCGAGCGGCCGCGCCCGATCTACCCGCAGCGCGACACGGTTCCCCCGGCGGTCGAGGCGGCGGTCCTGACGGCGCTCGAGAAGCTGCCGGCCGATCGCTTCGCCACGGCGGCCCAATTCGCGGACGCGCTCCATACGACCGGCGCCGCGACGCCGTCGCGGAGCACCGGTGCGTCCGCGCGCGCGGCCGCCGGCGCCGCGCCCGTTCCGTTAGGCAGGAAGCTTCGCGATCCGCTCGTGTTGGCGTTGGGCGCGGTCGCGATCGCGGCGGTGGCCCTCGCCGCGTGGGAACGGCGTTCGGCGCCCGATGACCCGCCGGCGGTGATCCGCTTCACCCTCCCCGCGTCGCCGACCGCGCGCACCAACGTGCTCGGCTTGAACATGCTGAACGTGTCCCCCGACGGCCGCACGCTGCTGTATGCCGCCCAGGGCACCGGCCGGCACGAGCAGCTCGTGATCCGGCCCCTCGACGACGTCGCGTCACGGCCGTTGCCCGGCACCGAAGACGCGGGCCAGCCGACATTTTCTCCGGATGGCCGATGGGTGCTGTTCATTCGCGGCAACCAGCTCTACAAGGTCTCGCTCGACGGCGGCGATCCGCAGGTGCTGGGGAATGCGCCGGGCACGTTCGCCGGTGCGAGCTGGTCGGCCACGGGCGTGATCGTGTTGTCCGGCAATCGGTCGCTCTACCTGATGCCCGAAACGGGGGGCCAGTCGCGCGAGTTCGGCGGCGGCAGCGGTCGGCCGAAGGGAGAGCTCTTCACGGCGACGCCGCTCGTGATCGACTCCGCACACTGCGTCATCTACACGAGTGCGACCACCGCCACGGTGTCGACCTCGCGGATCGCGATTGCCTCGCTGCCTGGCGGTGAGGCGACGGTGCTCGACCTCCCCGGTCTCCAACCGTTAGGCGTCGTGGACAACACCCTCGTCTACGCCACGGCCTCTGGCACCATCATGGGTGTGCCGATCGACCTCGCGAAGCGCCGCGTGCTCGGCGCGCCCGTGCAGTTGCTGGACAACGTGGTGGTCAATCTCAGTACCGGATTGGCGCGTGCCGCGCTCGCGCACGGAACGCTGATCTATCAATCCGGTTCCCAGCTGTCGCAGGTGGTGATGGTCGGACGCGGCGACACGACGCGCACCGTGCTCGGCGACCGACGGGACTACTTGTTTCCGCGGCTCTCGCCCGACGGAAAGCGGATCGCGATCACGATCGGTGCGGGCGATCGACGCGACATCTGGCTCGACGATCTGGCCTCGGGCACGTTGACCCGCCTAACCAGCGAGGGCTCGGCGAACGAGCGCCCCGAGTGGTCGCCCGACGGTACGCGCGTCCTGTATCGCTCCGATCGCGGGAACCGCACCGGCATCTACTGGCGGCCCGCCGATCTGAGCGCCGATGCCACGCCGCTGGTGTTGGGCAAGCGTGTCGACGTCTATGAGGGCGTGATGTCGCCGGACTCGCGCTACATCGCGTATCAGCTCGACACGTTGGGCGCCGACATCTACTATCGAGCGCTGTCCGGCGACACGACGCCGCACCCGATCGCGGCCAACCCCAGCGCGATCGAGATCATGCCGCGGATCTCGCCGAACGGAAAGTGGATCGCGTTCGTCACCGACGAGTCGGGGCGGAACGAAGTCGTGGTACAGCCGTTCCCCGGGCCGGGCGGACGCGTCCAGGTGTCCGTGAACGGCGGCGGCGAGCCCGTCTGGTCCCGTGACGGAAGCCGGCTGTTCTACCGCGGCGACGGGATGCTGATGGCGGCCACGATCGGACCCGGACCGGCGTTCTCTGTCGTTAGGCACGATTCGGTCCTCACCGACACCTACGTGTTCGCCGGCAACCCCCACGCCAATTACGATGTGATGCCCGACGGGACGCACTTCATCTTCCTCCAGAGCGCCGACGTCGGCGAGCTGGTGGTGGTGTCCAACTGGGATGCGGTCGTGCGGGCGCGCATGAAGGCCGCGCGCTAAGCTGCGCCGTCGCGCCCACCGGCGGTCGGGATGATGACGATGTCGATACCATAGTAGTTCGGTATCTCATCGGTGGCTGGCGGGCAACCAGCGCGGCCGGTAGAATGGGCGCCCATGACTAACCGACTGCCTCTCGGCATGTTCTCGGCCCTCGCATCGGCCGCACTCCTCGCGCTTCCTGCCTCGGCCCTCGCCCAACAATCGTCTCTCACTCCATATCAATCCCTCGGCAGAGACCTGCTGAAGGAGATGGTCGAGACCAACACCGAATACTCGATCGGCACCACCACGAAGCTCGCCGAGTCGCTTGCGGCGCGCTTTCGCGCGGCGGGATTTCCGGCGGCGGACGTCCGGGTCGTGGGCCCCGACACGGGCAAGGATGCGAAGGACAAGAATCTCCTGGTGCGGTACCGCGGACGCGGTGCGCGCGCGCCGATTCTGCTCATCGGCCACATCGACGTCGTCGAGGCAAAGCCTTCGGACTGGGTGTTGGATCCGTTCAAGCTCACCGAGCGGGACGGCCACTTCTACGGCCGCGGCACGCTCGACATGAAAAACGGTGACGCGAGCTGGGTGGCCGCGCTGTTGCGCATGAAACAGGAGCAGTTCGTTCCCGCCGGCGACATCATCCTGGCGCTCACCGCGGGCGAGGAAGGCGGCGGCGGATACAACGGCATCCAATGGCTGCTCGCGCACGACCGCGACGCGATCCGCGCGCAGTACGTGCTCAACGCGGACGCCGGCGGCGGCGAGCTGCGCGACGGCAAGCCGATCGCGATGGACGTGCAAGCGGCGGAGAAGGTGTTCCATTCGGTCCGGCTCACCACGCACAATCCGGGCGGCCACAGCTCGCTCCCGCGCAGCGACAACGCGATTTACGAGCTCGCGGCAGCGTTAGGCAGGGTGGCGGCGTATGCGTTTCCATTCGAGACGAACGCCGTCACGCGAACGTACTTCTCGCGCACGGCGGCGCTGGTGCCGGCTGATGTCGCGTCGGACTTGCGCGCCGTCAGCGCGTCGGACACACCCGACAGCGCGGCGGCAACACGCCTCGCGGCGCGCTCGGCCTTCTACAATGCACAGCTGCGGACGACGTGCGTCGCGACGCTCATCGCCGGCGGCCATGCGGTAAACGCGCTCCCCCAGAGCGCGTCAGCCACCGTGAACTGCCGCATGATGCCGGG